>JANOOQ010000294.1:0-4952 GCA_031421515.1 Leifsonia sp. | reverse complement strand
CGAGGTCACGCGTCTCGAGGTACATGTTGCGGCTGATGGCTTGGTCGATCCACTTTTGTGCGCGAGCCGAGACCTCGAGGAATGCGTACGGCGAGAGCTGGAAGCTCGTCTTGTACACCTCCTTGATGTGGTCGGGAATCGCGGCAACGCTCTGGATGTCACCCTGGCTGCGCAGAATTGCTTCTCGCGTCGAGTCCCAGATTCCGAGCTTCTGGAGGTCCGCAACGAGGTTGCGGTTGACTTCGAGGAATTTGCCGTTGGATGTCGCGCGGCTGAAGATTTGCGAGAACTGCGGGTCGAGGCCGGGGGTAGTTCCTGCGACAAGCCCGATCGACGCGGTCGGCGCGATCGCCATGAGCGTCGCGTTACGCATGCCGCCCTTGACCTTGAGGCGCAGTGCATCCCAGTCCAAGCGCGTCGTGCGGTTGACCTTGATCTCCATGCCGCGATCGGCCTCGGTGAGCGCGATCGAGTCGAGGGGCACGAGGCCTTGCGACCAGCGGCTGCCCTCGAAGTTCGCGTATGAACCGCGCTCCTTCGCGAGTTCGGTCGACGCGTCGATCGCGGCGTACGAGACGTGCTCCATGATCTCGTCGATGAGGTCGTAGGCAGCTTCGCTCTCGTAGCTGATGCCGAGCTTCTCGATGATGTCTGTGAAGCCCATGACTCCGAGGCCGACGGCGCGGTTCTGCTGGTTGGAGAAGTCGGCTTCCGCGACGCTCGAGCGCGTGATGTCGATGAGGTTGTCGAGCTGTCGAACCGCGAGGCGCGCGCTCTCTTCGATCTTCGCAAAGTCGAGGGCTCCGTCGGCGAAGTGCTGCGAGAGGTTGATCGACGCGAGGTTGCACACCGAGACGTTGTCGACATCTTGCGGGAGCGTGATTTCGGTGCACAGGTTCGAGAGGTGGATCGTGCCCGTGTTGTTGTTGAGCGCGCGGTTGTTGATCGTGTCTTTCCACGTGAGCCACGGGTGGCTCGTGGTTTGGAGCGAAATGAGGATCGACTTGAACTGCTCGCGCGCCGTGATCTTCTTGAAGTGGTTGATCTGGCCGGCCTCGGCCATTGCGACGTATTCGTTGTAACGCTCCGAGAACGCCTTGCCGTAAAGCTCGTTGAGGTCGGTGACTTCGAGCGGGTCGAAAAGGTACCAGTCGTCGTCGTTTTGAACGCGCTTCATGAACTCGTCGCTGATCCACACGGCCGTGTTGGCCGTGCGGGTGCGGCGGTACGGGTCACCAGAATTCTGGCGAAGGTCGAGGAACTCGGGGAAGTCGAGGTGCCAGTTCTCCATGTAGAAGCACAGCGCGCCGAACTTCTTGCCGCCGCGGCTAACCGCGCGCAGGATCGAGTCGATCGTGTGCATGAACGGGATCGGCCCCGTCGAGGTCGTGTTGTTCGAGCGGATGGGCGAACCTTGCGCTCGAAGCTTCGTTACCGAGAGCCCGATTCCGCCCGTGCCCTTCGTGAGCCACATGACGTCGCGAGTCGTCTTCGCGATGTGCTCCATGTCATCTTGCATTTCCATGACGAAGCAATTCGCGAGCTGCGGGTAGATCGTTCCCGCGTTGACGAGAGTGGATCCGGCCGCGAGATACTCGAGCGAGCTCATCTTGCGGTAGAACTTCAGCGCCGCCTCGGTCGGGTGTTCTTCATTGAGCGAGAGGCCCATGGCAATGCGCATCCAGAAGTATTGGGGCACCTCGAGCGCGTCACCGTTTCGGCCCTTGATGCCGTAGCGGTTGTTGAGGGTCACGACGCCGATGTACTTGAGCAGTTCGTCTTGCGCGGGCTCGAGGTGGCTGCTGAGCTCATCGAGGTCGAACAGTTCGGTGAGTCGAGGGTCGAGGAGTCCCTCTTCTACTCCGCGAATGACGTTGGGCGCGAAGTGCGCGCGGTGAAGCTCCTTGAGCTCGACCGCGGTGCGGTAGTCACCGAGCACGCGCTTGTAGATCGTCTTGAGGAGCAAGCGCGCCGCGACGATATCGAAAGCTGGGTCATCCTTGACGTTCTGAAGGGCAACTTGGATGACGGCTTCGTCAAGTTGCTGAGTCGTAATTCCGTCGAAGAGGGTGAGCTCGAGCTCACTCGCGATTTGCGTGACCCACGTGATGTTCTCGTCGAGACCCGCGCTCGCCGCCTCGATCGCCAAGTTGATCTTGTTCGCGTCGTAGGGCTCCCGCTGACCGCTGCGCTTGACGACTGTGATTGCCACGAAAACTCCTCTAGATTCCCTCAAAAAGACCTCGCTAGAGGCCCGACGTCGCCGAAAGCTGTCCTTCGGCCTAAACCCCCGGCCTAGCGGTTTCACCACTATATATCGTGCATGCGACAGTCAGGTAACCCAAGATGTAGTGGGCGTGTCATCCACAAGTGTGCATAAGTTGCCCGACTTATGCACAGGATATGTGGCGCCACCGACAACGCAATCGCCCACGATTTGGCGCAATATCCCCGGGCTAAGCTGGGCATCTTGTGAGAAGTTACTGGAGCCTGTTGAAAACCCCGGGCGTCGCGCGCATCATCGCCGCGCAGCTCACCGCCCGGTTCCCCGGCGGCATGCTCTCACTCGCCTATTTGCTGCACATCGAACGAATCCACGACTCGTACGGCGCCGCGGGTCTCGTGCTTGCCGCGACGAGCATCGGCCAAGCCATCGCGGGTCCCCTCACGAGCCGGTGGATGGGCGTATGGGGCATGCGTCGCGTGCTCACCCTCACGCTCGTCGTGTGCGCGGGCTGCATCTTCTCAATCGCGCTCATCCCCATGTCGATTCCCGCGTACATGGTCGTGGGCTTCATCGGTGGGCTCAGCATGCCGCCGGTCCAACCCGCCGTGCGCACGATCTACCCCAAGATGGTCAACTCTCGTCAGTTGACCCCGCTTTTCTCACTGGATGCCTCGGCTCAAGAAATCATCTGGGTCGCCGGTCCCGTGCTCACCACATTCGTGGCCCTGCAAATCTCGACCTCGCTCGCAATAATGCTCGCCGGGTCATTCCTTGTGCTCGGCGGCATTTGGTTCATCTCGTCGCCCGAGGTCGGGCGCGTGCGCATCCCTCGGAGCAAGAGAGCGTTCGGCACCGTGCTGCGACGGCCGCCCGTATTGCTCGCGACGATCACGGGATTCCTGCTCGTGGGCGCGTGCGCCGCGATCGAAGTGGGCGTAGTCGCGGTGTTCGGGCACGGCGGGCCCCAAGCGGGAATTGTGCTCGCAATTTGGGCGATCGGGTCACTCGCGGCCGGACTCTCGCTCGGCCACGTGCCGATCGGGCCGTGGGCACTCGCGCGCCGCATGTTCATCGTCTTCGTCGGCATGGCGCTCGCGATGGCAGGACTCAACTTCTGGTGGCTCGCGTTCGCACTCTTCATCGCAGGCGTCGGAATCGCGCCTGCGCTCGCCGTGATCTTCGCGATCGTGTCGTCGAGCGTAAAGTTCAGCGACACCGCTGAGGCATACGGCTGGGTCGGTACTGGTCAACTCATCGGGGCCGCGATGGGTTCCGCGATCGCGGGCTTTCTCATCGACGGCAACGGCGCGATCGGTGCGTTTTGGGCCGCGACGACGTTCGCTCTGCTGGGGTTCCTCGTGCCGACCGTGCTGCGGAGGTGGCACCCCGATTTACGGGGGCGCGACGCGAGTCCGATTGCCGACACGGAGCCCGTACAAACGCAACCAAGCTAGTCGACCACGAGCGCGCGCTAGCGCAGCGGCGTGAGGGCCACGTTGAGCTCATCGAGCTGGCCGAGCATCCGCTCAAAAATCGAGAGCTCTTTTTCGTCTGGCTCGAACGCTCCCTCGACGACGCGCTTACCTACGAAATTGATCTCAAGGTTCGTGCCGATCTTGACGAGTCCGACTGTCGTGAGCACGGGGTCGAGCGCGGCGCCCGCTCGGCTTCCGCCCGACACTCCGCCGTAGCTCACGAGGCCGACGGGCTTGTGGTTCCACTCTGCGAAGAGAAAGTCGAGCGCGTTCTTGAGCGCGGGCGAGTAGCTGTGGTTGTATTCGGGGCTCACGAGAATGAAGGCGTCAGCGGCATGCACTCGGCTGCTCCAAGCCACGGTGTGCGGCTTGGTGTATTGCTTCTTGGCCGGATGCTCCGGCTCGTCCATAAACGGAAGCCCCAGCTCGGCGAGATCTACGAAGTCGACGTCGAAACGCTCGTCCGCGTCTGCGGCTGCGCGCACCCACTGCGCGATCGGGAGGCCAACTCGGCCGGGGCGGACACTTCCAACGATGATCATGAGGGTAGGCACTTCACGGCCAACCGGCGCATGCCCGACGGTATTCCCGGCGCGCGCCGATGCCTACCAGCGGTCGTGCACCGCGGCGCGGAAGTAGCGGTCGTAGAGTCCCTCGACTTGCGCCGTGAATTCGCTCGTGAGCTTCTGAACCGAGCCCGCGGCCGCGTTGGCCTTTGCCTGACGGATGCTGCGCGCCCCCGGAATCACGGTCGTGACTCCGTCGAGCTGCGCCACCCAAGCGAGCGCAGCGACCGGTGCCGTGAGCCCTTGGGAGTCCGCGAACTCGGCGAACTCGGCGGCTGCACGCACTCCTTGCTCGAAGTCCACGCCAGAGAACGTCTCCCCTGCGTCGAATGCTTCGCCGTGCCGGTTGTACGTTCGGTGGTCGTTCTCCGCGAAGACCGTCGCGGCCGTGTACTTGCCGCTCAAGAGCCCCGAGGCCAGCGGAACTCGCGCGATGATCGCTACTCCAGCAGCGAGTGCAGCGGGAAGCACGGCTTCGAGCGGCTTGAGGCGGAAGGCGTTGAGCACGATCTGTACGCTCGCCACTGAAGGGCGCGCGATCGCCGTGAGGGCTTGATCGGCCTCTTCGACGCTCACGCCGTAGCGCGCGATGGAGCCATCCGCCACTAGGGCGTCGAGCGCATCGAAGACGCGGTCGTCAGAGAACACCGGGGTCGGCGGGCAGTGCAATTGCACTAGATCGAG
>JANOOQ010000293.1:0-5195 GCA_031421515.1 Leifsonia sp. | reverse complement strand
CCTCACGCGGCGTTGCTGCATCAGGCTTGCGCCCATTGTGCAATATTCCCCACTGCTGCCTCCCGTAGGAGTCTGGGCCGTGTCTCAGTCCCAGTGTGGCCGGTCACCCTCTCAGGCCGGCTACCCGTCGTCGCCTTGGTGAGCCATTACCTCACCAACTAGCTGATAGGCCGCGAGTCCATCCTTGACCGAAATTCTTTCCACCCCCAGGAGATGCCTCCGAGGGTCGTATCCGGTATTAGACGTCGTTTCCAACGCTTATCCCAGAGTCAAGGGCAGGTTACTCACGTGTTACTCACCCGTTCGCCACTAATCCAGCAGGAGCAAGCTCCCGCTTTCATCGTTCGACTTGCATGTGTTAAGCACGCCGCCAGCGTTCATCCTGAGCCAGGATCAAACTCTCCATAAATGTTTGATTGCTCGAGCGGCAAGCCGCTCGGCACATCTAGCGCCACCCGCAACCGCCTGTGTTTCTGGGAATCAAAAATACAGTGGTTGTCGAGGTGACAAGTTTGAAACTGACAGAACAAATCAATACTGACTTGCTTTGTTGTTTATATCTTTTTCCAAAGGAATCCTTTGTGCGGTGCTCACTAGAAATGAGCCCTACACGCCGGGTTTTTGGCATTTGACATTGTGCACGCTGTTGAGTTCTCAAGGATCGGGCGCTCCTGTACTCCACCTCACGGTTTTGTTTCAGGGCAACTGCTCTAACCTACCACCAGAAGGGCTGAAGTCAAGACGACAGGCCGCTACTTTCGATTCCGAAGAGTCAAATAGTAACTATTCAATCTGGTGGGTTTTGGTCCCTCTTGAGGCCGGAAAGCTCTGCGGCTTTTCCGCACCTTTGGGGTGACAAGTGATTAGATTACGTGGATGTTGGCACGCCTGCAAATTACGGCGAATCCCGGGCGTGTCACGCTCACGACCTACTCGACGAAGACGCCCGCAAGGGTCTTTTTCCCTCGTCTAAGCACGGCCATCCGGCCGTGAAGCACGGAGGATTCGAGGGCTTGCGACTCGGCATCCACTCGTTCGTTGTTGACGTACACGCCACCCTCGGCGATGGACCGTCGGGCGGCCGCAAGACTCGGGCTCAGCCCCGTGTCCACGAGCAGCTGCGCGATGGTTGCGAAAGCCGGAGCTGTCGTGTTCGGTAGCTCCCTGAGGGCTTGCTCGAGCGTTACGTCGTCGAGAGCGTTGAGGTCCCCTTGCCCAAACAGCGCTTCGGCGGCAGCAATCGCCGCGCGGGTTGCGTCTTCTCCGTGCACGAGGGACGTGACATCCCACGCGAGAGCTCGTTGGGCTTCGCGCTTGAAGGGCTCGTTCGCGACGGCTTGCTCAAGGATCCCGATCTGCGCGCGAGTCAAGAACGTGAAGATTTTGAGGCGAGCAATGACGTCGGCGTCATCCGTGTTGAGCCAGAACTGGTAGAACGCGTAGGGGCTCGTCATCGTGGCATCCAGCCAAATTGCGTTGCCCTCCGACTTGCCGAACTTCGTGCCGTCAGAGTTGGTGATGAGGGGGGTGCCGATCGCGTGGGCGCTGCCACCCTCGGCTTTGTGGATGAGATCGGTGCCGCTCGTGAGATTGCCCCACTGATCGCTCCCGCCCGTCTGGAGTACGCACCCGTAGGTGCGGTAGAGCTCGAGGAAGTCCATCCCCTGAAGGATTTGGTAGCTGAACTCGGTGTAGCTGATTCCCGCGTCGGAATTGAGACGCGCGCTCACGGCATCCTTCTTGAGCATTGTGCCGACACGGAAGTGCTTGCCAATGTCGCGCAAGAAGTCGATGGCGCTCAAGGGCGCGGTCCAGTCGAGGTTGTTGACGAGTCGAGCCGCGTTGTCGCCCTCGAAGCTCAAGAACCTCGAGACCTGGGTCTGCAAGTAGCCGACCCACTCTGCGACGACGGCTACGTCGTTGAGAGTGCGCTCGGCCGTCGGGCGCGGGTCACCAACGAGGCCCGTCGAGCCGCCCACAAGACCGAGCGGTTTGTGCCCAGCGAGCTGGAGCCGGCGCAGCAGTAGCAATTGAACAAGGTTTCCGAGGTGCAAGCTCGGCGCCGTCGGGTCGAAGCCGCAGTAGTACGTGATGGGCGCACCCGCGAGCAGAGCCTTGAGCTCGGCCTCGTTCGTCGAGACGTGCACGAGGCCGCGCCAATTGATCTCTTCCCAGACGTCGGGAAAAGTCGAGTCGTTGGCTTGCGAAATTGCTGCTGCTGGCACGCTGTCAACCGTAGCGGAGCACGACGAGTGTGCTTGCTTCTAGAAGAACGAAATGCCGTTGACGGCCATCAGAGCGACCGCACCGATAAGCGCGACGACCGCGATCGCAACGATGATCACTTGCGCGCGCTTCGTCATGCCGCGCCGCCACCAGCCCGGGTCTTGGTCCTTGTCGAGGGTCATGCCCGGCTCCTGTTCGTTAGCTCGCGCACGCGCGCGGTGAGTTCGACCTGTTGTTCGGCGATGCGTTCGGGCGCCGTGCCGCCCGCACCCGTGCGACTACGCACTGACCCCTCGATCGTGAGCACGTCGCGCACGCCAGCCGTAAGGTGGGGCGAGATCTCGAGGTACTGCGCATCCGTCGGCTCGTGGAGTTCGAGACCGTTCTCTTCGCACAAGCGAACAAGAGCTCCACTGATTTCGTGGGCCTCGCGAAACGGCACTCGTTGCCGAACGAGCCAGTCCGCGACATCCGTTGCGAGCGAAAAGCCCTGCGGAGCAAGAGCGGCCATGCGCTCGGTGTCAAAGGTGAGAGTCGAGACCATCCCCGTGAACGCAGGCAAGAGCACCTCGAGGGTCTCGACCGAGTCGAACACGGGCTCCTTGTCTTCTTGAAGGTCGCGGTTGTAGGCGAGTGGGAGCGCCTTGAGAGTCGCGAGCAGACCCGTCAGGTTGCCAATGAGTCGACCCGACTTTGCGCGCGCGAGCTCGGCGATGTCAGGATTCTTCTTTTGCGGCATGATCGACGACCCCGTCGAATACGCATCGTCGAGTCGCACAAAGCCAAATTCGCGAGTGTTCCAGATGATGATCTCTTCTGCAAAGCGCGAGAGATCGATCCCGAGTTGAGCCGCGATGAACGCGAACTCCGCCACGACATCACGGCTCGCGGTCGCGTCGATCGAGTTCTCAGATGGTCGGGTCAGCCCCAGCTCGTGCGCAACGAGCATGGGGTCGAGACCGAGACTGCTGCCGGCTAGCGCTCCAGCCCCATACGGAGAAGTGGATGCCCGAACACGCCAGTCTCGCAGGCGCTCGAGCGTGCGCACGAGCGGCCACGCGTGGGCCAGGAGGTGGTGGGCGAGCAACACGGGCTGTGCGTGCTGCAGATGAGTGCGTCCCGGCATGATCGCCGTGCCTGCCTTCTCCGCCTGGGCGTTGATCGCATCGATGAGGTCGACCACGAGGCCGCCGGTGACGCTCGAGTGGTCGAGCAAGTACATCCGGATGAGCGTCGCTATCTGGTCATTGCGGCTTCGACCAGCGCGAAGGCGTCCCCCGAGATCTACTCCCACAACCGCGATGAGCGCCGCCTCGAGCGCGCCGTGCACGTCTTCGTCGTCGGGCTGCGCAACGAGCTCACCCGACTCGATACGGCGCACGACTTCGTCGAGTCCCGCGTGAGTCGCTTCTTCTTCCGTTGCCGTCAAGTAGCCGGCAGCAGCGAGCGCCTTCGCGTGTGCGTGAGACCCTGCAATGTCGTAAAGCGCTAGTTGCCAATCGAAGTGGGTGGATCGACTCAAGCGCGCGAGCTCGGGCGAAGGACCGCTTGTGAAGCGCGCACCCCACAGCGAACCGTCGCGGGTTTTGCGTGAGGGTGTCAACTCGGCTCCTTGGGTTTCGACGGTGCTCAACCGGCGGCGGTTCGGTTTAACCGGCCGACAGGTCGCGGCGCGCGGAGATCTTGGACGGGAGCGACCAGATCTCGATGAACCCCTTTGAGAGCGATTGATCGAACGTGTCGCCCGTGTCGTACGTCGCGAGGCTGAAGTCGTAGAGACTCTGGTCGCTTCGCTGGCCCGTGACGGTCGCACGGCCACCTTGCAAACTGAGTCGGATGTCGCCACTCACGTACTTCTGGGTGTCGTCGATGAACACGTCGAGCGACCGCTTGAGTCCCGAGTACCACAGCCCGTCATAGACGAGGTTGGCCCACTCACTCTCGACGCCGCGCTTGAAACGGTTGACGTCGCGCTCGAGCGTGAGGCTCTCGAGGGCTTCGTGCGCTTCGATGAGCGCGATCGCTCCGGGCGCTTCGTAAACCTCGCGGCTCTTGATGCCCACGAGGCGGTCCTCGACGACGTCGATACGGCCCACTCCATGCTTTCCCGCGAGTTCGTTCATCTTCTCGATGATCGCAAGCGCGGTCATCCCGACTCCGTCGATTGCAACGGGGATGCCCGCTGCGAAGGTAATGACGACCTCATCGGCCGGCTTCGACACTGCGGGGTCCATCGTGTACTCGTACAGATCCTCGATGGGTGCGTTCCACGGATCTTCGAGGAAGCCCGTCTCGACGGCCCGACCCCACACGTTCTTGTCGATCGAGTACGGGTTCTTTGCCGATTGACGAATCGGAAGGTTGTTCTCTTCCGCGTAGATGATGGCTTTGTCGCGCGTGAGCGCGAGGTCCCGCACGGGCGCGATGCTTGTCAGTTCGGGAGCGAGCGCCGCGACAGCCGCCTCGAACCGAACTTGGTCGTTGCCCTTGCCCGTGCATCCGTGCGCGACACTATCGGCTCCGAGAGCCTTCGCCGTAATGGCGAGGTGCTTCGCGATGACGGGTCGGCTGAGGGCCGAGACGAGCGGATACCGCTTTTGATAGAGCGCGTTCGCTTTGAGGGCGGGCATAAGGAAGTCGTCCGCGAACTCGTGCCGAGCATCCACTACGAGTGATTCGACTGCACCACAATCGAGCGCGCGCTGGCGAATGTCTTCCATGTCTTCGCCACCCTGGCCAACGTCGACCGCGAGGGCTACTACCTCTTTGCCCGTTGCATCTTTCAACCACCCGATTCCCACCGAGGTGTCGAGTCCGCCGGAATAGGCGAGGACGACGCGTTCTGCCATGTCTTGATCTCCTTGTAAGTCTGTATCGAGTTTAGAGGTTGCGGTTTTCAGGCCGAGCGCGCGTCCGACTGGATAATCCAGTTGGCCCCGCTCTCCTCCTGAAAAAGGGATGAGGGAGAG
>JANOOQ010000292.1:0-4767 GCA_031421515.1 Leifsonia sp. | reverse complement strand
GATCGCGTCGAGCGCCTCGACGGGGTCGCTGTCGGCAGCGGCTTGCGCGAGCATGAGCTGACGCTCGGCTTCTGCGAGCCGCGTTCGCGCGCTCACGCTTGCCCCGCGACTGCCGATGAGGTCACGCGCGACAGCGATTTGGCTCACGGCCGAGACGAGGGTACCGTCGTACGCGGCGCGCGCGTGCGTCAAGCGCTGCGCCTGGTTGCGCGCACTCGCGAGCGCGAGATCGAGGCCGGCGACGGCGTCACCGATGCAGTCGAGGTCGGCGACGGGGTCGGTGGTGGCGCCGGCAGAGACCGCCGCTAGCGCGGATTCGACGGCGGCGATCGCGTCGATGATGCCGCGGCCCGAGTCGGCATCGGGCGCCTTCTCTAGTTCGACGCGAGCCTCCGCGAGATCAGCGGTCGTCGATGACCGCAACTGTTCGAGGGCGTCGGCTGCCGCCGTGAGGTCGCGCGTAGTACGGTCCACGGCGTCGAGCAGTTGGTCGGCGCGGTGGGCGGCAGCGAGTGACTCCTGCAGAGTGGCGGCGACCGCGTTGACCCCCGACGTCGAGATTGCGGGGGCCGCGGCATCCGCTGACGTGGATGCTTCACGCAGCGCGTTCTCAGCAGCATCGGGGTTACCGGCAACCGCAGCGAGCGTCGAGGGCGCGAATCGCTTGGCGAGATCGGTGAGGGCGGAGCGCGCGGTCGCCACCCGATCCAAACCAGCCGTAATGCGTGTGCGCACGTCGGCGAGTGTGCCGGCTGCGTTGACTTCGAGTCCACGCAACTCAGCGAACGCCGAGTCTTGGCGCGCCAAAACGGCCTCGGCTTGCTCACACAGCGCGATGATCTGGAGTGTCCACTCGCGAGTCTCGCGGTCGGAATCCGCCACGGAGTCGTCGAGGGCTTGCCTCAAGCGAAACGCCTCGGCGACCTTCGCGCGCGCTGTCGCAATCGCGTCAGCGTATGGTCGAGCTTTCTCAGCGCCAAATTGCGCGATCGCAAATCCGAGCTCATCGTCGGCGTCTCGCACGGCGTCATCGAGCCGCACGAGAGCGGCACCGGCACGCGACGTGATACTTGCGCTTTTCGACGATTCGGACGAGCGGATGCCCCGATCCCCGCGACGACGAAACAGCACGACGAATCCGGCAGCAGTGAGACCCGCGACAAGCACTATGAGCGTCGTCGCGCCGACCGCTAGACCCGAAATCACGTCCATAACGGCTCAGTCTACGGCGGCGTCGAGTTGGCGAAACTCTGCCTTTTCTCCAAGGATTTAGGGCTTCGCGCGCTTAAGGTTGCCGTGTGTGGCGTGCCGATAGACATCCAGACGACTTCACGGTCGATCCGTATATCGTCGAGCCGCAAATCGAAGAAGAGCCCGCGCGCGCACTGCCTCAAGTCACGGCACCACACATGGTGAGCTTCGGGGATTCGAGTTGGCAGCCTGCGAACGCGGCCGAACCAATATGGGCCGAGTGGCGCAGCGAGCTTGAGACCGTCGGCGGCCGATCGCCGCTCTTGCATTTCGTCGACTCGCCGCGCACGCGCATCGAGCTCTCGACGACGCACCCCGGTGGCCTTGCGCAATTCATTACCGGCAAGACCACTTTGCTCTCGAACCTCATTCGCGACGAGATCGCTTTGCGTGCCGCGAAAATCGCCGCTGGAGCGGTGGCGGCGAAGGGACTCGAGCTCGTTACGGCTCGCGGAATTGATGCGATCCACCTCGGAATCGGCATCGCCGAGTGGGCTTTCGAGGGCGAGCAATTCCGTGCTCCCGTGCTGCTGCGTCCCCTCGCGATTCGTCGCCACGGCACCGACTTCGAGGTGAAACTTCGCGGTAGCGCCTTCCTCAATCCAGCTCTCGCGCGCGCTCTCAACGCGCAATTCCATCTGCGGCTCGATGCGCAATCATTCGTCGCGCTCACAGACGATGACGGCACGTTCAAGCCCAACCCCGTAATCGATCGCTTGCGCGGCCTCACGTCTCACCTCGACTGGTTCACGGTGAGCCCGCGCCTCGTGGTTTCTTCATTTGCGGATGTCGCCACGGCAATGCATTCCGATGCACGCGAGCTCGAGCATCCTGTGCTCGATGCACTTGCCGGCAACCCCACGGCGCAGCGCATTCTCGAAGAGGCATATGCTCCCGTTTCAGTGATCGACTCGGACGAACGTTCGCCTCAAACGGACACTTTGCTTCTCGACGCCGACGCCGAGCAAGAGAACGTCGTCGCGCAAATCGCTGCGGGCAACTCGCTCATCGTTAAGACTCTTCCGGGCACGGGCGGCACGCAAACGATCGTCAACGCGATCGGCGCTCTCGTCGCGCAGAATAAGCGCGTGCTCGTCGCGAGCCCCCGGCGAGCGTCGCTTCACGCGATCTCGCAACGACTCGGCGACATCGGCCTCCCCGGACTCGCGGTTGCGCCGCGCACGTTACGCCGCGACGTCATCCGCTCGATCTCTCGCAGCGAGAAGGCCAAGCAACCAAGCGTCGGCGAGGTCGATGACGCGATGCTGCGATTGCGCAAAGTGCTGCTCGACTACCGGGGCGCTTTGGACCGGCGGGATGCAGCACTCGGCATTTCCGTGCTCGATTGCGTCACAGAACTGAGTCGACTCGCTCTCTTGCCCGCGCCCCCAGCGACGACCGCTCGGCTGTCTCGCGAGGCCGTCGAACGACTCGCGACGGATCGCTCGCACGCCTCGGACATCATGGTCGCGGCCGCCAAGCTGGGGGAGTTCCGCTACGGCCCAGGCGATTCGCCTTGGTATGGAGCGCAATTCGCGAATGGCGCCGAAGCGTTGCGCGCGCACGAGATCGCAAAGCGCCTCGAGGCGGATGAGCTGCCGCGCCTCGTCTCGATGGCCAACGGACTCATCGCGGGCACGCACATGCGGCCGTTCCACACGATCGCGGAACTCGGCGTCTACTTGCGCCTGCTCGTCGACCTGCGCGACACGCTCGACAAGTTCTTGCCCATGGTGTTTGACCGCTCGATCACAGAGCTCATCGCGGCGACCGCGCCGCGCAAAGACTTTCCCGAGATGTCGGGTGGCAATCGTCGCCGCCTCAAGAAGCTCGCGATGGAATACGTGCGCCCCGGCGTGCGCGTCGGCGACCTCAACGGCGCGCTCGTGCGCATCCAGCAGCAACGCGTGCTGTGGCACCGCTACGTCGCCGAGGGCGCGATGCCGCAAGTGCCCGTAGGGATCGGTGACGTGCAAGTCGCGTTCCAGCAAGTTTCCCAAGACCTCTCGGCCCTCGATGCGCCGCTCGGGCTGGTTACTCGCGAAACGCAGCTCGCGGGCATCCCGATCGCTGCACTGCAACAGAAGGTCGCGGCGCTCGCGGCCGAGTCTGACGTGCTGCACAACCTACAAGATCGCACGGCGCTCATGAGTTCGTTGCGGGAGCTCGACCTGGATCCGCTCATCGATGACCTCGCGAGGCGGCACGTTCCCGAGACCCAGGTCGCGGCAGAGCTCGAGCTGGCGTGGTGGAAGTCCGCGCTTGAGTCGCTGCTTCAAGCCGATCGCGCGCTGCTCAACGCCAACACGGGAGTGCTCGATCGACTCGAGGCAGACTTCCGGCTCGTCGACGAAGCGCATGCCGCAGGGAGCGCGCAATTGCTCGCGTGGCAGCTCGCAGAGAACTGGAAGATCTCGCTCGTCGACTGGCCCGAAGAAGCCAACCTGCTCAAGCGCCTTCTCGCACGCGACACCATCTCGGCATTCGACATTCAGACGACCGCACCGCACCTCTCGCGCTCGGTCGCGCCAGTGTGGCTCGCGTCACCCTACGAGATCGATTCGATCGTCGACACGATGCCCTTCGACACCGTTATTCTCGTCGACGCGGGCGCCATAACGGTTGCCGAGAGCGTCGGGGCGATCCGAAGGGCGAAGCAGATCGTCGCGTTCGGGGATCCGGTGACGCAAACCCCAGCGCTGTTCGAGATTGCGGTGGGGGAGAGTGCGGACAACTCACCTGACCGACGAATCGCAGATTCGTCGGCGCTGGCGTCGCCGGATCGCGATGCGATCCTCCAAGCTCCAGCGCGTCTGCACGAAGCATCCACTCTCGCTCGCCTCGGTGCACTCTTGCCGACACTCACTCTTACGCGAAGCTACCGCCCGGGCGGCGAAGACCTCGCGGAACTCGTCAACCGCCGTTTCTACGGCGGCAAGATCGCGTCGCTCCCGTGGGCAGGCAGCTTCCTCGGGCACGGCAGCATCGCGCTCGATTACGTCGCAGATGGACACGGGATGCCCGACCCAGACTCGGGCGCCGTCGAGAGCCCAGACGCTGAAGTCGACCGCGCCGTCGACCTCGTGCTCGACCACGCGGCGAAGCGTCCGCACGAATCCCTCATGGTCATCACGGCGAGCGACAAGCACGCCGTGCGCGTCATGCAAGCGGTGCTTGCGGCGGTCGCCAATCGCCCCGAACTCGTCGACTTCGTTATCGGCGACCGCGCCGAGCCGTTCGCGGTCACTACGATCAATCAGGCCGTCGCGCAAAGCCGCGACCGCGTCATCTTCTCGATCGGTTATGGCCGCACCCCCCACGGCCGCGTACTGAGCGACTTCGGCACGCTAGGCGAACCCGGTGGCGAACGACTGCTCGCGGTCGCCATGACGCGCGCGCGCCGCTCGATGGTGATCGTGACGTCGTTCGAACCCGCCGACCTCGACGACGGACGCATGAAGCACGGGGCCGTCGCACTCAGCGAAATCCTCTCGGAAGTGGATGCGCGCCAGGCCG
>JANOOQ010000291.1:0-1576 GCA_031421515.1 Leifsonia sp. | reverse complement strand
ACGATCACAGTCGGCGTGCCGGTCACTTGCGGCACGTTCGAGTTCGGGATGGGTCCGTTGAGCGCGCGCGCCGTGGATGCACCCGACCACGACTTGAAGGTCTGGTTCTTGATGCAATCCGCAATGAACGGAGCGACTTCTACCGCCGCCTCTTCGGTGAGAGCGATGAGCTCGTCATCCGATAGCCCTGGCGTGTTCTCGGCGGGCTGGTTGGCGAACAACAGGTTGTGGAAATCGTAGAACTGGTTAGGCGAGTAGTTCGCGACACACGCAGCTGCGTTCGAGGCGCGCGTGGAGTACTTGGTGCCTTGCGAGAGCCGGTCAAGAATCGCGATCGGGTGGATCTCGACAGTCGTTCCGCCGTTTTCGAGCAAGCTCGTGATGTACTCGCCGTTCGCGTCTTCGAAGGCCTTGCAGACGGGGCACAAGTAGTCGACGTACATCTGAATGTCGAGAACGCCGGCCTCTTCATCCCGAACATTGGGTACAGTCTCGTCGCCCGACTCGAGCGCGGGGGTTTCGGTCGCGATGAAACCTTGACTGATCTGGATGCCGTCGCTCGCCATGTTGAGCGGACCGGGCCCGACGGGCTTGATCGAGTTCATGATGACAAGCGCTACGACGGCGATGATTGCAAGCGACGCGAGGATGATGCCACCTTGGAGCAATACCTTCGTGCGGCGGTCCTTCTTCTTCTGCTCCTCACGAAGCACCTTTGCCTTGTCTCGCGCAGCTTCGCGCTTCTCGTTCTTGGTGAGTCGGCTGTCGCCGGAGGTTCCGTAGCTCAATCGATCCTCATTCAGGTGGGTAGCTGCAATTCGCAAAAGTCTTGGCAAAAAGGTGACGCCTGTGATTCTAAGAGGGATTTCTGGGAATCGCCCAACCATCACCACCGTGCGGGGTGTCATACTTACTAGTGGCGGATCCGATTTGTCGGGGCCGCCGCTTCCATTCACTACGGATCGTCCGGCACGTACCTGCCGGTGAAGGAGTAATACAGTCATGGCATCAGTAACCTTTGATGACGCAACGCGTCTCTACCCGGGATCAACAGTCCCCGCCGTCGACAAGATCAACCTCGAAGTTGCAGACGGCGAGTTTCTCGTTCTCGTCGGCCCTTCCGGTTGTGGAAAGTCGACCACCCTGCGCATGCTCGCTGGCCTCGAGGAGGTCAACGCGGGCCGCATCCTCATCGGCGATCGTGACGTCACAGACGTTCCGCCGAAGGACCGCGACATCGCAATGGTCTTCCAGAACTACGCGCTCTACCCGCACATGACGGTCGCCGAAAACATGGGCTTCGCGCTCAAGATCGCCGGCATCAACAAAGACGAGCGCGCAAGCCGCGTGCTCGAAGCGGCCAAGCTGCTCGACCTCGAGCCCTACCTCGGCCGCAAGCCGAAGGCACTCTCGGGTGGTCAGCGTCAGCGGGTTGCGATGGGTCGCGCAATCGTGCGCCAGCCGCAAGTGTTCCTCATGGACGAGCCGCTTTCCAACCTCGACGCCAAGCTGCGCGTGCAGACTCGCACCCAGATCGCCTCCCTCCAGCGCCGACTCGGCGTCACTACCGTCTACG
>JANOOQ010000290.1:0-2984 GCA_031421515.1 Leifsonia sp. | reverse complement strand
CTCTGGAACGCTGTTTGCGCTTCCCGACCGCAACCTCGCGATGGAACTCGTTCGTGCCACCGAGGCCGCGGCCATCCGCGCCGTTCCATTCATCGGCAAGGGCGACAAACTCGGCGCCGACGGCGCTGCCGTCGACGCGATGCGCAAGTTTCTCGGCACGGTCGACTTCGACGGCGTAGTCGTTATCGGGGAGGGTGAGAAAGACAATGCCCCCATGCTCTTCAACGGTGAGCACGTCGGCACGGGCAACGGGCCGTCGTGCGACATTGCCGTCGACCCAATCGATGGAACATCGCTTACCGCGGCAGGCAGGCAAAACGCGATCTCGATGATTGCGGTCGCCGATCGCGGGAGCATGCTCGATGCTTCGAGCGTTTTCTACATGGACAAGATCGCGACGGGAGCCGAGGGCGTGGGGGTCGTCGACATCCGCAATCCGATCGGCGAGAACATCCGTGCCCTTGCAAAAGCGAAGGGCAAGCGCGTCGAGGACATTGTCGTAGCCGTGCTCGACCGGCCGCGACACGAGCAACTGATCGACGACATTCGAGCGACAGGCGCGGGCACCCGGCTCATGCTCGACGGTGACGTCGCGGGCGCGATCAACGCCGCGATGTACGGCACTCGAATCGACATGTGTGTCGGTATCGGCGGTAGCCCCGAGGGCGTCGCTACAGCGTGCGCGCTCAAGGCGATCGGCGGGTTCATCCAGGGCATTCTGGTGCCCAAGACAGACGAAGAACGCGAGCGCGGTGCGGATGCCGGACTCAAGTTCGACCACGTCTACAGTGCAGACGAGCTAGTCGCGAGCGACAACACGTTCTTCGTAGCTACGGGAGTCACGGATGGGGGTCTCGTCAACGGCGTGCGCCGCATGGGTCCGATCATCCGTACCGAGAGCATTGTCTTGCGCTCGCGATCGGGAACGATCCGTCGCGTGCACGCCGACCACCTCGCGGCGAAGTGGCTCGACGCTTAGTGGCTCGATGCCCTAACGGATCAGCGCCTAGGCGGTCTTCGGCTTCTCGACGATGGGCGCGACGCCGGGCAGTTCAAGCTCGGGCAGGTCGAGACCCTGCACGCCGATCTCGGGGCGGCCGACGCCGAGTTCGTCGAGCGAAGCGAGTTCCATCTCGACGGCCGTGAGTTGCTTTGGCGACACGTCGATCGTCGCTGCAGTCCCGATGACCTTCGACTCGTCGAGAGCGCCGAGCTTTCGCGCCGTCACGAGCACGCGCGTCTCGAGGGAGTTCGCGAACTGGTTGTAGCTGTTGACGGTCGAGTCGATCGAGCGGCGCAGCTTGTCGGCGTGCTCCGACAGCGTCGCGAGTCGTTGGTACAACTCTTTGCTCAAGTCGAAGAGCGTCTTGGCTTGATCGGTCAAAACGTCTTGCTGCCACGAGAACGCGACGGTCTTGAGCACTGACCAAAGAGTGACGGGTGACGCGAGAGCGACGCGCTTACTGAAGGCGTAGTCCATGATGCCGGGATCGGCCTCCATGGCCGACGAGACGAGCGACTCGCTAGGAATAAACGCGATCACGAGTTCGGGGGAGGCATTGAGGCCCGCCCAATATGACTTGCTTGCGAGAGTGTCAATGTGGCTACGGATGACCTTGACGTGTTGCTTGATGAGGCTCTCGCGTCGAGCGCCCTCTTCTCCCGTAGCCGTCGCGGGTATCTGGTTGGCCTCGAGATACGCCGTGAAGGGCACCTTGGCGTCGACGGCAATGTTCTTGCCGCCGGGCAGATGGATAACCATGTCTGGGCGACCCGCGCCCGCATCTGACGAAATGCTCGATTGAACGTCGAAGTCGACGCGCTCGATGAGGCCAGCGGCTTGCACGACGTTGCGGAGTTGCGTCTCTCCCCACACTCCGCGAGTGCTGTTGCTGCGCAGCGCGGAGGCGAGTGACTCGGCGGTGGAACGCAGTCGCTCTTCGGATTCCGTCGCGGCTTTGAGCTGCTGGCTCAGTTCGCCGTGCTGGAGGTTGCGCTGCGTTTCGAGCTCCGTGACCTTGTGCTGCATCGTGCGAAGTGACTCTTGCACGGGCGTGAGCGCTTGCAGCACCTTCGACTCGCGCTGTTCGCGCTCTGCTTGAGTCTGGGCATCCGTTCGCTGACGATCGACGACCTCGCGATATTGGGCTTGAAGCGAGTCGACTTGCTCGCGAAGCGCATCGGCGGTCGCGTGGATCGCCGCTCGTTCGGCGGAAAGCTGTGCTTGCACTGCGCGCTCATCCGTGCGCAATTGTGCGATCGCGGCGGCGTGGCGTGCTTCGATCACTGCCGAGTCGGCGCCCCCCGAGCGCGCGCGTGCCACGAGCATCCCGATGACACACCCGAGCACGACACCGGCGGCGAGTCCAATGAGTATTGCGAGGATGGGGTCCATGCTGACAGTGTGACATTGGCCCACGACAATCTAGAGTTGCCACATGCACACTCTCGATCATTGGGTCAGCGGCGCCTCTTTCGCCGGCACCTCCAAGCGCACGGCTCCCGTCTATAACCCCGCGGAAGGCACGGTCTCCCGCGAAGTGCGGCTCGCGACCGTGGCCGATGTAGATACTGCTGTGAAGGCGGCCGTCGCGGCTTTTCCGGCGTGGGCCGACACCTCGCTCGCTAAGCGCCAAAATGTGCTCTTCGCGTTCCGCGAGTTGCTCAATGCGCGCAAGTCAGAAGTCGCCGCGATTCTGACCAATGAGCACGGCAAGGTCACGTCGGACGCCCTCGGCGAGGTCGCTCGAGGCCTCGAGGTCGTCGAGTTCGCGACATCCATTCCGCAACTCATGAAGGGTGAGTACTCCGAAAACGTGTCGACAGGCGTCGACGTCTATTCGCTCCGCCAGCCACTCGGAGTCGTGGGCATTATCACCCCCAGAAAATTTCCCGCGATGGTGCCGCGATGGTTGTTTGCTATAGCGATCGCGGCGGGCAACACCGTAAATAGTAAAACCACCCAGAAGGACCCCTCGGCAGCC
>JANOOQ010000289.1:0-4941 GCA_031421515.1 Leifsonia sp. | reverse complement strand
CAGGGGCAAGGAGAAGGATCGTCGACCCGGTGACGTCCTCGCCGAGATTCAGGCAATCGTCGACGACGGCGCGATCGAGGTCACGTTGCTCGGGCAAAACGTCAACTCGTACGGCGTCGAATTCGGCGACCGCGAAGCATTTGGAAAGTTGTTGCGCGCGGCTGGCATGATTGCTGGTCTCGAACGTATCCGCTTCACCAGCCCACACCCGGCCGCGTTCACGGATGACGTCATTGATGCCATGGCCGAGACTCCGACCGTCATGCCTCAGCTACATATGCCGTTGCAGTCGGGGTCTGATCGAATTCTCAAGAGCATGAGGCGCTCGTACCGATCGGAGAAGTTCCTTGGAATTTTGGATCGAGTGCGTGAACGAATTCCTCACGCAGCAATAAGCACCGACATCATTGTCGGATTCCCCGGCGAGACGGAAGAAGATTTTCTCGAGACCATGCGCGTTGTCGAAGAAGCACGCTTCGCGACCGCCTTCACTTTCCAATATTCGATTCGCGAAGGAACCCCCGCTGCGACGATGGACGACCAGGTTCCCAAGGCGGTCGTGCAGGAACGCTACGAGCGACTCATGGCGCTGCAGGATCGAATCTCGTGGGAAGAGAACCAGAAGCAAATCGGTCGTTTGGTCGAGGTGCTCGTGTCAAGTGCCGAGAGCCGCAAGCAAGCCGAGACGCATCGTCTGTCGGGGCGCGCTGAGGATGCCCGGCTTGTCCACTTCGATGTGCCAGCAGGAAGCGACATTCCGCGTCCCGGTGACATCGTCAGCGTCGTAATCAGTCAGGCCGCTCCGTATCACGTGATTGCGGACGCGCCGGTTGGGTCTCTCTTGAAGGTACGGAGGACTCGAGCAGGCGATGCATGGGATCGCGCCGAGGCCGACTCGTGTGCAGTGCCCTCGACGGCGTCCGCCGAACCGGGGCGGGTTTCCCTCGGGCTCCCGAGCCTTCGCCGTGCGGACGACACCGTCACCGTGCGCTAACGACCGTGCCCGACCTCATTGTCATCGTCGGCGCCACGGGAACGGGCAAGTCCGACTTGTCTCTCGCGGTCGCCGAGGGTCTTGTCGCGCGCGGGTTGCGCGCAGAGATCGCCAATGCCGACGCGATGCAGTTGTATCGCGGCATGGACGTGGGCACCGCGAAGCTCTCGCTTGATGAGCGCCGCGGTATCCCGCACCACATGCTTGACGTGCTCGACCCCCTCGAGGAGGCCAACGTTGCGAAGTATCAAGCTGATGCCCGCGCCGCGATAGAGCGGATCGAGCGGTCCGGCGCAGTTCCGATGCTCGTGGGCGGTTCTGGCCTCTATGTATCGAGTGTCATCCAGGATTTTCGCTTCCCCGGAACAGATGCCGAAGCGCGAGCAGCACTCGAGGCCGAGTTGCTCGTGGTCGGTCCGGGCGAGCTGTATCGACGATTGAAGCAAGTCGATCCGCACGCGGCTGCCGCGATCGGCGCGTCGAATGGTCGGCGTATCGTGCGAGCACTCGAGGTGATTGGGCTCACGGGGGAGCCATTTGGGTCAGGGCTCCCGGAAGACAGCGAGCCATGGCGAAAGACAGTGACGATCGGGTTGCGGGCTCCGCGTGAACAGCTCGTCGAACGCTTAGGGGATCGAGTGCGTCGGATGTGGCAAAGCGGGCTTCTCGATGAAGTTCGCGAACTGTCTCGCGCGGGTCTCGGGGTAACGGCCCGACGCGCGATCGGGTATTCGCAAGCCCTCGCGCAACTCGCGGGCGAGGTCTCGCAAGACCAGGCCATCGAACAGACATGGTCGCTCACTCGTCGCTATGCTCGACGCCAAGTTGGTTGGTTCAATCGATATCGTGACGCTCATTGGATCGAGCACGACGCAAGCGACCGCGACTCACAGGCTCTAGCGCTCGTAAGGCAGGATTGAAGCATGGCGACTCTGCAGTTCACCAAGGGCCACGGCACGGGTAACGATTTCGTGCTTTTCGAAGACGCCGATGGAGCCATCGACTTGAGTGTCGCCCAGATCGCGGCGATTTGTGATCGCCACTTCGGCGTCGGCGCGGACGGCATCTTGCGGGCGGTCAAGTCGAAGAACATTCCCGAAGGCGCGGCGGCGCTTGCCGAAGACGGCGCGGCGGAGTGGTTTATGGACTACCGCAATGCTGACGGTTCGGTCGCCGAGATGTGCGGAAATGGCATCCGTGTATTCAGTCGCTTCTTGCTTGAACGCGGACTCGCCGAGCTCGAGATCGGCGGCACACTCCCCATCGGAACGCGCAGCGGAGTGCGGGATGTCCAGCGAAACGCAACAGGGTTTCAAGCCGATCTCGGCAGGTGGGCTCTCGACGGCGGTGAGCCGCTCGTGCGTGCGAAGGAGCTACCGGTCGCGCGCCCGGGCCTCGGTATCAACGTCGGCAATCCGCACATCGTCGTAGCTCTCGCGAGTCGTGAGGAGCTCGAGTCGGCCGACCTCACGTACGTTCCCGTGATCGAGCCGGAGCCAGCGGAAGGCGCGAACGTAGAGTTCGTCGTTGCCTCAGAGCCTCTCGTGCGCGATGGCGTTGGACACATCCGGATGCGCGTGCACGAGCGCGGGAGCGGCGAGACCCTGTCGTGCGGGACCGGCGCGGTCGCCGCTGCGCTCGCCTTTAGGCACTGGGCGGGATCGGGCGCGCCGAACCAGTGGCGCGTCGACGTTGCTGGCGGCACCGTGGGTGTGCGGATGTTTCCCACCGAGGATGGCGAGCACGTCTCGCTCAGCGGGCCAGCGGAGCTCGTGTTCGACGGGACGCTCGAGGTCTAGCGTTCAGCGAGTGGCTCGAGCGCGCGCATCCGGTGAAAGCTCCCTGCGACGTGCGCGAATCACTCGATAGCCCTTGCTTGTGGCGGCACGAGCGAAGCTGAAGTTCTCGGGGAAGGTCGACTCGAGCCAGCGGTGGAGCGAGTCGGAGCCGAGATTTCGTTGCACGACGAGCCACGCATCCGAACCGGGGTCGAGCCGCGGTAGCCATCGTTCGAGCAAATTATGGAGTTCGCTCTTGCCGACGCGAATCGGTGGATTGGACCAGATGGCCGTGAAGTTGACTCCGTCGGGAACATTGTCGGGAGTTACGGCGTTGATATTTGGTATGGAAAGTCTCTGAGCATTTTCGCGCACAAGATCGAGTGCGCGTTCGTTGACGTCGACAGCCCACACTGTTGCGCGCGGGGATTCAAGGGCAAGAGTGAGCGCGATGGGTCCCCACCCGCATCCCAGGTCCAGCAGGTTTCCACCCGGAGGCGGCGCGACCGTGTTGGCCAGAAGAACCGCCGTGCCTTGATCGATTCGCTCGGGGCTAAAGACGGCATTAGCCGTCACGAGCTCGCGTTCCTCGCCCGCTATTCGTGCACGAATCGTGCGCAGCTTGAGCTCGCCCCCCGGAGTCGGGGAGAAGTAGTGCTCACTGGCCATGCAGAGAACTTACCGAAGTACTGACAAGTAGGGTTAACAACAATGAACGAATCCAGCACGGACGAGCTCGGGCCAAGCGAAGAGAGCGCGCGAACTACGGTCGACCGAGTTCTCGCGAGCGACGGCAAGTCCGCAGGTGTGACGCGATTCGGAGCTGGAAGCGCACTCGCGCTGCAGAGCGACTCTCGCGACTCGGGCGCGAGCGACGGTGACCAATTCGATCGCGAAGATCGCCAGGCTCTGCGCAGAGTCGCGGGTCTCTCCACCGAGCTCGAGGACGTCACGGAGGTCGAATACAGACAGCTTCGCCTCGAGAATGTCGTGCTTATTGGGGTCTACTCGGGCGGAACGCTAAACGACGCCGAGAACTCAATGCGTGAGCTCGCGGCTCTCGCCGAGACCGCGGGAGCCGTCGTTCTCGACGGATTGCTTCAGCGCCGTCCGCACCCCGACCCGAGTACCTACTTCGGTAAAGGCAAGGCGATCGAGTTGCGTGATGTCGTTGCTGCCACGGGCGCAGACACAGTTATCGCCGACACCGAACTCGCGCCCAGCCAGCGCCGAGCACTTGAAGACGTGGTCGGCGTCAAGGTCATCGACCGCACCGCGGTCATCCTCGACATCTTTAGTCAACATGCCAAGAGTCGCGAGGGAAAAGCTCAAGTTGAACTTGCTCAACTCGAGTACCTCTTGCCCCGCCTTCGCGGTTGGGGTGAGTCGATGTCGCGCCAAGCCGGTGGCCAGGTTGGCTCCGGTAACGGCATGGGCAGCCGCGGTCCGGGTGAGACGAAGATCGAGTTGGATCGGCGGCGCATCCACACTCGAATGTCGAAGCTCCGCAAACAAATCAAGGGATTCGCGCCTGCGCGAGAGGCGAAGCGGGCAAATCGAAATCGCTTCGAAGTGCCGAGTGTCGCGATCACGGGCTACACGAACGCGGGCAAATCGAGTCTGCTCAATCGCATCACGAGCGCGGGTGTGCTCGTCGAGAATGCGCTCTTCGCGACGCTCGATGCAACGGTTCGGCGATCTGTCACAGCTGACGGGCGACTGTTCACGCTCGCCGACACCGTCGGTTTCGTTCGCCACTTACCGCACCAACTTGTTGAGGCATTCCGGTCGACGCTCGAAGAGGTCGGTCGGGCGGATGTCATTGTGCACGTAGTGGATGCTTCGCACCCCGACCCTTCAGCGCAACTCTCGACCGTGCGCGGCGTCATCGGTGAAGTTGGTGCGCGCGGCATTCCCGAGATCGTGGTGTTCAACAAAAGTGATCTCGCCGACTGGATGGTGGCGGATAAAGTGAATGCCAAGTTTCAGATTCAGCTTCATAAAGTTCTTTGGGGAGATAAACGCGGTGTCTGAAAAAGGTGCAAGAATATGTTGTTAAGAGTGGTTTGCGTGGTGGGTTCGTTGTTATTGGCCCATGAAGTGTTAGCCGTGGAGAACGCTGCGGTAGCGAAAAAGGAAGCACCCGCAAAGAATGTGCCGGCAGCCAAA
>JANOOQ010000288.1:0-1747 GCA_031421515.1 Leifsonia sp. | reverse complement strand
ACGTTCGTCGAGTCGCAGTCGCAATCACCACGACGTCGGGTTGTCCTCGTCGGCGATGTCGACGAGTGGCAGTCGCGTTGGGGTGCCATGAGTGCACTTCGGCCCGTGGCAGAAATTCTCTTCGACGGATGCACACCCGCCGACTTCCGCGTGCTCACGCGGTCGCGCGAGCTACCGCCGCCCTTGAGCCCGCCGAACGGGCTCGGTACTTCGCCGCTGTTGTGGCGGCTAGAGCAGGACGGCACTGCGACGCGAGCGCGCCTCGCGCTACCGCAGCCGTAACGTGACGTTACGCGAGCGCCGACTCAAGCCCTAAGTGCTCGAGACCGTGAGCGCCCGCGACTTGCTCATTCACAACACTGCCCGCGTGCGTATTGAGTCCCAGCGCGAGTGCGGGATCGGCGCGTAGTGCGTCGCGCCAGCCGAGTCCAGCGATCGAACGCACGTAAGGCATAGTCGCGTTGGTAAGTGCGTAAGTCGAGGTGTTGGGCACAGCTCCAGGCATGTTCGCGACGCAATAAAAGAGCGATCCGTGGACGGCAAAGGTTGGATCGGCGTGCGTCGTCGCTTTCGTGTCTGCGAAACATCCGCCCTGGTCGACCGCGATGTCAACGAGCACGCTTCCGGGCTTCATGCGCGACACGAGGTCGTTGCTCACGAGCTTCGGCGCTTTCGCTCCGGGAACGAGCACCGACCCAATGACCATGTCGGCCGTGAGAAGCGCGCGCTCGATTTCGAATCCGTTGGAGGCGATCGTGCGAATTCGACCGGCGTACAAGGCGTCGAGTTCGCGCAGCCGCTGAATGTTGGTGTCGAGCACGGTTACGTCGGCACCGAGTCCGACGGAAACCGACACTGCACTCGTTCCGGCCACTCCGCCGCCGAGAACGACGATCTTCGCAGGGTGAGTTCCCGGCACGCCGGGTACGAGAAGTCCGGGACCGCCGTTGGGCTTGAGCATGGCGTTGGCGCCCACGATGGGAGCCAAGCGACCGGCCACTTCGCTCATAGGGGCGAGCAAGGGGAGTGCGCGAGTCGCTAGCTGTACGGTTTCGTACGCGATCGCCGTGACCTTCGCCGTGAGGAGGGCATGGGTGAGTTCGGGCTCAGCAGCGAGGTGCAGATACGTGAAGAGCAATAGGTCGTCACGAAAATACTTGTACTCAGACGCGATGGGTTCCTTGACCTTCAGCAAGAGGTCGGCGGCTGCCCACGTCGTTGCCGCATCGGGAGCGATGGATGCTCCCGCCGCGACATATGCGTCGTCGGTGATCGACGATCCTAGGCCGGCGCCGGTCTCAATGAGAACCTTGTGTCCGTGCGATACAAGGTCGTGCACCCCTGCGGGGGTGATGGCGACTCGAAACTCGTTATTTTTGATTTCCCTAGGGACAGCAACCTTCATGGTGCCAGCGTACTCGTCAAGCACGCTCGATTCCGCACGAGAATTAGGCGTTCTCGTACTGATTTCGTGAAATCTTTACAAAAAACGGTACTTTTCCCCCTTATTGCTGTGCCGGTAGCCCCTGATATGTCAGTATCAACCTACGCATCGTTTGCACGGCACCAAGGAGCTGACTTCCATGACGAAACAACTTCCGCAAGATCCGATGATTCGCGCACTCATTGCAAGCGCACGTCACGCACTGTTGTCACGACGACACGTGCTGCAGGGTGCAGGAATTGGAGCAGGTGCGCTCGCTCTCGCCGCGTGTGCTCCCGCCGGCTCATCGGCGCCAAAGCCCGC
>JANOOQ010000287.1:0-3548 GCA_031421515.1 Leifsonia sp. | reverse complement strand
CCGTGACCCTCGGCCTCTTGGTGCGCGAGCTCGACATCACCGAGCAAGAGGTCTACCGGCTGCCCGCGCCGCTCGATCTGGGCGGGCTGTTCCAGCTGACCCGCCTCGACCGGCCGGCGCTGAAGTACCCGCGACACGTGCCCACCACGAGCGTGAACCTGCTGCCCGTCGAGGCGAACGAAGCGCCCGACATTTTCGCGTCGATCGCGCGGCAAGACATTCTCTTGCATCACCCGTACGAGTCGTTCTCGACGAGCGTGCAGAGCTTTCTCGAGCAAGCCGCGACCGACCCCAACGTGCTCGCCATCAAGCAGACTCTCTACCGCACGAGCGGCGATAGCCCGATCGTCGAGGCTCTCATCACCGCGGCAGAGGCGGGCAAAGCCGTGCTCGCTCTCGTCGAGATCAAAGCACGCTTCGACGAGACCGCCAACATCTCGTGGGCGCGCAAGCTCGAGAAGGCGGGCGTGCACGTCGTCTACGGACTCGTCGGGCTCAAGACTCATTGCAAGCTCGCACTCGTCGTTCGCCAAGAGAACGGTGTGTTGCGCCATTACAGCCACATCGGCACGGGCAACTACAACCCCAAGACGAGCCGCATCTACGAAGACCTCGGTTTGCTCACAGCCGACGACCAAGTGGGCAAAGACCTCACGAGGCTCTTCAACGAGCTCTCGGGGTACGCGATCGAGAAGAAGTTCAAGCGATTGCTCGTGGCTCCCCTGCATTTGCGAAAAGGGCTTCTCAAGCGCATTCGTACTGAGGCCGACAATGCTCGTCTGGGCTTGCCGTCGGGCATCCGCTTGAAGCTCAACTCGATCGTCGACGAAGCGATCATCGACGCGCTGTATCGCGCAAGCAACGCGGGGGTTGCCGTCGAGCTCGTCGTGCGCGGCATTTGCGCGCTCAAGCCCGGTCAGCCCGAGCTCAGCGAGAACATTCGCGTGCGATCGATTCTCGGGCGTTATCTCGAGCACGCGCGGGTCTTCTCGTTCCACAACAATGGCGACCCGCAAGTCTTCATCGGAAGCTCTGACATGATGCACCGCAACCTCGACCGACGCGTCGAAGCGCTCGTGCGCATCACGAGTCCAGACCACTTGCGCGAGCTCAGTGAGGGCTTCGATTTAGCGATGTCGGATGCCACGTCGAGCTGGTGGCTTGGGCCCGAAGGCGAGTGGACTCGCCACAGCGTCACAGAGAAGGGCACCCCTCTCGCCGACATGCAGAATGTACTCATGAAGCAGATCTCGCAGAGAAAGCGCGGCGGGGTTCTGCGGTGACCGCCCAGCAGCCACCAGTCCTGGCTGCCGGAGCAGTCTGCTGGCGAATGGTCGGGCGCGAGGCGCGGATCCTCGTGGTCTATCGCGCGCAGCACAAAGACTTCTCGTTGCCCAAGGGCAAGGTCGACCCTGGCGAGACGCTCCCCGAAACCGCTGTGCGCGAGATCGCGGAAGAGACGGGCCTGAGCATTAGCCTTGGAGCTCCCCTCGGCACGGTCGAATACCAACTCCCCGGCGGCCGCGAAAAGGTCGTCTACTACTGGTCGGCCGAAGTCGACGATCACGCGCTTCAGCTCGCGAAGTTCACGCCCAACGACGAGATCGCCTCCCTCGAGTGGATATCGATCGATAAGGCGCGCAAGAAGCTGAGCTACGAACACGACATCGACGTCGTCAACCGATTCGCCGCTCGACTCAAGGCAGGGCGCGCTCGCACGTTCGCGATCATCGCGGTTCGGCACGGTAAGGCGGTTGCCCCGGGAACCTGGGACGGCCCAGACTCGACTCGCCCGCTCATGCAGCGCGGTACGGATCAGTCGGTCGCGATCGCCAAGGGAATCGCGGCATTCGCGCCAGAGCGGATCGTGTCATCCACGGCAGCGCGATGCCTCGCGACGGTCGATCCGCTGGCCCGCCTGACACAGCTTGTCGTGAAGAGCTCCGCGGGCATCAGTCAGGATGCGTATGAGCGCGGCGGGGCATCCGTCGAGAAAATCATCGCCAAGCGCATCAAGAAGCAACGCACTGTCGTGCTGTGCAGCCATGGGCCAGTATTGCCACACATCATTTCTGAGGTCGCGATTCGCACGAAGTCGACGCCGGATGCCTCGCTGCGCCGATCGGCCTCGCTCGATACGGGTGACTTCACGGTGTTGCACATCTCGCGAAAACACCCCAAATCGGGAATCGTCGCCGTGGAGACGCACTCACCCGCCTGACGTTGTTCACCTCCCGTTCACCTTGCGGAACGATCGTCGTTAACGTCGCTTCTTAGATTCGTGGAGTGGGTCGCACCGACTCCTACTCCTGAAATCACATTCACAAAGGAAATCATGAACTTCACGCGTATTGGCGCCGTCGGCGTCATTGCTCTTGCAGGCACAGTCCTTCTGTCCTCTTGTGCAGCAAACGAGGACACCGCTCCCCCGGCCGACAGCGTCTCCGGCACGATCGATGGCGCTGGATCGTCCGCTCAGGGCTCGGCTCAAGAAGCGTGGGTCGCGGCGTTCCAGATCGCTAACCCCGACGCAACCATCAACTACGACCCCACCGGTTCAGGTGCTGGCCGTGAGGCCTTCATCGCGGGTGGCGTTTCGTTCGCTGGTTCCGACTCGGCTCTCAAGCAAGAAGAGATCGATGGTGGATTCGCGGCGTGCGTTCCCGACACCGGGTACATCCAGGTTCCCGCCTACATCTCCCCCATCGCAGTGATCTTCAACGTGGAGGGTGTTGACGCGCTCAACCTCGACGCAGCGACGATCGCCAGCATCTTCAAGGGCGAGATCACCACGTGGGATGACGCGGCAATCGTTGCACTCAACGAGGGCGCGACCCTTCCGTCTGCAACCATCACGGCCGTGCACCGCTCGGACGACTCGGGTACCACAAAGAACTTCGGCGACTACCTTTTCAAGGTTGCTCCCGACGTGTGGGACGCTGAGCCGGCTGACACCTTCCCCTACGCGGTAGGCGAAGCAGCACAGGGCACCTCGGGTGTTGTTGATGCAGTCACCAACGGCACCAACACCATCGGATACGCGGACGCCTCGAAGGCTGGCGACCTCGCAACGGCCGCGATTCTCGTGGGCGACGAGTTCGTGAACTACTCGGCAGAGGCTGCAGCTGCAGTCGTCGACGGATCTCCTGCAGGCGACACCGCAGGCGACACCGACTTGGCGATCAAGCTCGACCGCAACACGACCGACCCGACGCACTACCCGCTCGTACTCGTGAGCTACATCATCACGTGCACCGAGTTCGTTGACGAGACGGTTGCCCCGCTCGTCAAGGGCTACATCAGCTACATCACGAGCGAAGCCGGCCAGGCTGAGGCTGCTGCCTCCGCTGGAGCTGCACCGCTCTCGGCCGACCTGTCGGCTCGCGTTGCCACGGCTCTCGAGGCAATCAAGTAACACTGGCAAGTAATCTGTCGGGCTGTGACCGCCGTGCACATTGCACCCAAGGTCGCAGCCCGACAGACTTGTCACGGCACCCCCACTCACGCCAGCCCTGCGCAGGAAGACGAGAATGACGACAGCACTTGGC
>JANOOQ010000286.1:0-2896 GCA_031421515.1 Leifsonia sp. | reverse complement strand
CGCGCGCGCCGCGCGTCGTTAGCGACCTAGCGGCTCGTGCTGGACTCGCGCCCGGACAGGTCTCTCGAGTGCTCGGGCGGCTCGAGCTTGAGCAAACAGTTCGTGAACGCGAGTCGGGGTGGCTCAAGGTTCAGTCCACAGCGCGCTAACCTGTCCGGCGTGACTTCCCTCGTTCGCCGACCCGCCCTGTATTCAGCGACCCTCGCGCCCATCTTTTTCATTGGGGGCACACTCGTCGCTGAAGCGATGGCGCCTGGGTTCAATCCGGTTGTGCAGACGATCAGTGAACTCGCGGCGTTGGATTCACCCAATCGAGTGTTCATGACCGCGATGTTCGTGCTCACCTCACTGAGCCACGCCGTCACGGCAATCTTCGCTGTGGGCATCGGCAAGCTCGGCAGAATCACGATCGGCATTGCCGCTGTATCTAGCCTCGCGGTCGCGTTCTTTCCGCTCCCGACAATGGCGGGTACATCGCCCGAGCACCGAACTGCGGCGATCATAGGGTTCATCGCGCTCGCGGTGTGGCCGGCGCTCGGGATGCGGCGTGGCACACAGTTTCCTTGGATCATCCGCCCAGTCGGCGCGATCCTCGGTACCGCCGTAATGGCGGTGTTTTGCTTTTGGTTCCTCGCCGTCTGGGCGAACCCCGAAGTCGGCTACCTCGGACTTGTCGAGCGAGTCGCAGCGAACACCGAGTCCTTGTGGCCCTCTCTCGTCGTCTGGACACTATTCGTCGCCGAACGGCGTCGAACGAGCGCACCGACGCCCGTCGAACTGGCGAACACTGCGCGATAGCGTGCCCCTACCGTCGCGCGAGTCGGCACTCTAGGGTGGGAGCCGTGATTCAACTCGGCCAGTACCCAGCGGCATCCCATGTGATCGCTCACGTTAGCGACACGCACTTGCTTGCGGGCGAGCATCCGCTCTACGGAAAAGTCAACACGATCGACCATCTCGGCCAAGCGCTCGCGCAACTCGAGCGATCGATTGCTAAGCCCGAGGCGATCGTCTTCACGGGCGATCTCGCAGACCTCGGCGAGCCAGACGCGTATGAGCGACTCAAGAGCATCGTCGAGCCTGTCGCCGCTCGCATGAACGCGCAAATCATCTGGGTCATGGGCAATCACGACGAACGACCCGAATACTCGAAGCAGTTGTTCGGCGCCGAGTCGACCGCGCCACAAGACCGTGTCTATGACATCAACGGGCTGCGCATCATCTCCCTCGACACTACTGTGCCCGGCTACCACCACGGTGAGCTGGAGGATGCCCAACTCGAGTGGCTTGCGGGAGTGCTTGCGACCCCCGCCCCGCACGGCACCATTATCGCCGTGCATCACCCTCCGATCCCGACGCCGCTGCTCGAGGCGATGGGGATGCTCGAGCTCTTCGACCAAGACAAGCTCGCCGCCGTCATTCGAGGCACGGATGTGCGGGGCATCCTCGCGGGTCACTTGCACTACTCGACGCACTCGACATTCGCTGGCGTGCCAGTGTCAGTCGCGTCGGCGACCTGCTACACGCTCGACTTGAGCGCCGTGGACCGCGTGCTCTCTGGCGTCGACTTCGGCCAATCGGTCAACGTCGTGCACGTCTACGACGACCAACTCGTGCACTCGATCATCCCCGTGGGCGACACGGCAGAAGTCACGGGAGTGCCGGCAGCGGGTTGGGAGCAGATTGCGAGCATGACGGTCGAGCAGAGAATCGACACGTTCTCACGCAAAGATTCCGACTTCAACTCAGCGGATGCCGCGCGCTCACGCCACGAATAGAACAGCAGCTCGGCTCACGCCGACCAGCGCCGGGTCTTGGCGACGCGAGTGACGATCCACATTGGAAGCCCTCGCGCAACCCAAGAAATGGCCCGATAGCGCACCGTGGGAATTGAGACGGCTCGTCCACGGTCGGCGTGCTTCAACGCCGTTCGAACGAGCGGCGCAACGTCGAGCCACATCCACCTCGGCGCCATGCTCTCGCGCTCGACGCCCATCCGTTCGTGAAACTCGGTGCGCACAAAGCCCGGCGCGAGCGCCATTACCGTGAGGCCGCGAGGGCGGTAGTAGGCATTCGCCCATCGGCTGAAATATTGCAGCCATGCCTTCGCGGCCGAGTAGCTCCCGAGAGGTGCGAAGGCCGCGATGCTCGTGACGTTAATGATCGTGCCCGTGCCCGTGCCCGTGCTCGTGCCCGTGCTCGTGCCTGTGCCTGTGCCTGTGCCTGTGCCTGTGCCCGTGCCCGCACCTCGCGCCAGCATCGCGCCGATCGCGGCGTGCGATAACCGCATGGGAACAGTTACGAGTATGTCGAGCAGTCGCTGTTCGTCGTCGACCGTGGATTCGTCGAAATCGAGATTCAGCCCGAACCCCGCGTTGTTGACGAGAACGCTGATTGCGCGGTCTGGGTCGGCAATTCGTTGTTCAACTCGTTCCGTTTGGGTGGGGTCGAGCAAGTCAACAACGAGCACCTCGACCGTCACGCCGAACGTCGAAGAAAGCTCGCTCGCGAGGTCATTCAAGCGCTCTTCGTTGCGCGCGACGAGCACTAAGTCATGCCCGCGCGCGGCGAGTTGCCGACAGAACTCGGCCCCGATGCCGGCGGTCGCTCCCGTTACGAGCGCGGTTCCCATCGAGACAGTCATGCATGAAACGCTAGCGCGCTTGCCGCCGCTCTCGGTCGAGTGCGCAACCATAGAGTGTGGATCTCGCTCGCTATGTCGACGACTTCGCCGCTTACCTCGCGGCCGAGCGCGGATTCAGTACGCACACCGTGCGGTCGTATCGCTCCGACCTTGAGCAACTCGTCGAGTTCGCGGCGGCTCGACAAGCCGTGGAGCCCCGCGACATCGACCTCGAGCTCTTGCGGGACTGGTTGTGGCGTGCGTCGCAAGATG
>JANOOQ010000285.1:0-1786 GCA_031421515.1 Leifsonia sp. | reverse complement strand
CCTTCGCGAGCATGACGAACCGGTAGCCGGTTTCGTCGAGAGCCTTGAGGTCGAGGTCGTGGTCGTCCGTTCCCGCTGGGTTGACTCGCAGGACCGTGCGCGTTGGGTCGAGTTGGTGGGCGATGACGGCTTCTCGCGCCGCGGCCTTGTCGTGCGGCGCGACGGCATCTTCGAGGTCGAGGATCACGGCATCCGCGCGCTCAAGCGCTTTCGCGAACCTGTCGGGGCGGTCCGCTGGACAAAACAGCAGCGCAGGGCCGAGCTCGAAAGTCACGGCCGAGCCCCCTCGCACCACATGAGCGCCGACCGCACGGCCTCGCCGACGATCACTCCGTCTTGATTGCGACCGATGTGGCGCAGCGTCACGATACCCTGACCCGGCCGCGACTTCGACAGCCTTTTGTCTTCGATGATCGTCTCGCTGTAGAGCGTGTCGCCGTGAAAGAGCGGGTTCGCGAACGACACCTCCGAGAAGCCGATGTTTGCGACGAGGGTTCCTTGCGTGATGTGGCCAACGGATGCCCCGACCATCGTCGAGAGCGTAAACATCGAGTTCACGAGCCGCTGCCCGAACGGCTGAGTCGAAGCCCACGCCGCGTCGAGGTGGAGCGGCTGAGAGTTCATCGTGAGGGTCGAGAACAGCACGTTGTCGGCTTCCGTCACGGTGCGACCGGGTCGGTGCAAGTACCGGTCGCCGACGGTGAGTTCGTCGAAGTAGAGCCCGCGCTGTTCGATGTCGGTCACTTGTGCCTCCTACGCCACGAATCCGAGTTCTCGCGAAATCACCATGAGCTGCACTTCGGTCGTGCCCTCACCGATCTCGAGAACTTTCGAGTCCCGGTAATGGCGTGCGACGGGTGTCTCGTTGAGAAAACCGTAGCCCCCAAAGATCTGAGTCGCATCGCGAGCGTTGTCCATGGCCGCTTCGCTCGAGATCATCTTCGCGAGACTCGCCTCGAGCTTGAACGGGTGACCTGCCACGAGTTTGTGTGCTGCGTCGAAAGTCGCGAGGCGTGCGGAGTGCACGCGCGCTTGCATCCGCGCAATCGTGAAAGCGATGTGTTGATTCGACCCGATCGACCGACCGAAGACATTGCGGCTCTTCGCGTAGCGCGTCGCTTCTTCGAGGCAGCCTTGGGCGGCGCCCGTGCAGAGCGCGGCGAATGCGACGCGGCCCTCATCGAGCGTCTGAATGAAGTTGGCAAACCCGCGACCTCGCTCACCGAGAATGTTGGCTTCGGGCACGCGCACGTTTGTGAATTCGAGCGGATGCGTGTCGGACGTGTGCCACCCGACCTTGTCGTACGCGGGCAGCACGGTGAAGCCGGGCGTGCCGCTCGGCACGAGAATCGCTGTGAGCTCGGGCTTGCCGTTGTCGCGTTGTCCCGTCACGGCCGTGACCGTCACGAGGCGCGTGATCTTCGAGCCCGAGTTGGTGATGAACTGCTTCGTGCCGTTGATGACCCACTGACCATCTTCGAGTACGGCCGTCGTCTTCGTGCCCGCGGCATCCGACCCCGCTTCGGCCTCGGTGAGACCGAACCCGGCGAGAGCCTCGCCGCGCGCGAGCATGGGGAGCCACACGTTCTTTTGCTCCTCCGTGCCGCTGCGAAAGATGGGCATTGCGCCGAGACCCACGCCAGCTTCGAGCGTCACGGCGATCGACTGATCGGCGCGCGCGAGTTGTTCGATCGCGACACACAGCGAAACGTAGTCCTTGCCTTGGCCACCGTACTCGACGGGGAACGGCAGGCCGAAGAGCCCCATATCGCCCATCGACGCGATG
>JANOOQ010000284.1:0-1821 GCA_031421515.1 Leifsonia sp. | reverse complement strand
GTGATGAGCGTCGTGAGCACCTTGACGGTGGTCGTTTTCCCCGCGCCGTTCGGACCGAGGAGCGCCGTGACTGTGCCTTGCGGAACGACGAGATCGAGACCGTCGAGCGCGTGTACGGGAGGCGCGCCCTTCGGCGTGTAGGTCTTAGTGAGTCCGATGGCTTCGATGAAATTCACGCTTCGACGCTAGCCGATTTTGCGTTCTTGACGTGACGCTTGAAGCGATCAGGGTCGTGTGCTTGCGACACGCCGTGCGATGTCGGTAGCAATTGACATACTCGAACGTATGTTCGAACATGGGGAGATGTCCTCCCCCGCTGCAGACCGTGAAATCGACCCCGATTTCGCTGCTGCCCGGGGCGAGCACGTGCAAGCACTTCAGTCTCGCATCCGCCAGATGCAAGCGACGACGCTCGATTCGCGGCTCATTCCGACGAACCCCGCGATCGCACGTCTGCTCCCGGGCGGCGGGCTCAAGCAAGGCGCCGCGTATTCGGTCGAACGCTCCGCGATGCTCATCATGGCGTTGCTCGCAGCGCCGTCGGCAGCGGGGTCGTGGTGTGCCGTCATCGGCGTGCCCGAGTTCGGCGTCGAGGCGGCACAGCGGTTCGGCATCGACCTCGAGCGGCTCGTGCTCGTGCCACAACCCGGCGAGCAGTGGCTCGCGGTTACCGCGGCGATCGCAGACGTCATGGGAGTCGTCGTCACGAGACCTCCGAAACGCGCGAGCGATTCGAGCGTCTCGCGACTCACAGCGAGGCTCCGTCAGCGCGGTACGACGCTGCTCGTGCTCGGCAGTTGGCCGCACAGCGAAGCGATGCTCTCGCTCTCGCAGAGCGCTTGGCACGGAATCGGGTCTGGCCACGGTCACCTCACTGCTCGCGAAGTGACCGTCACGGTCACGAGTCGTGCGGCGGGTCGCCCGCGTAGCGCGCGGTTGTGGCTGCCCGCGGTCGACGAGAGTGTTGGGGCGGTCGGGGGTTTCGATACGCCGCTTCGTGGCCGACCCAGCGCAGCTGGCTCGGCGCTGGCGTCGCAGAATCGCCAAGCGATTCCCTTAGCTCAAGCGCGCTACTCAACCAGCGATACGCAGCGAAACGGCCCCGAGTTGAGAGTGGCGGTGCGGGCGTGAATTCCGCCTATGCGGGGGCATCCACTCGCGTCATCGTGCTGTGGTGTGCCGACTGGCCAGTGACCGCGGCCGCTGCGGCCGCCCAGGTCGGCCCGGATCGCCCTGTGGCACTCATTGCGAAGGGGCTCGTGTTCGCGTCATCCGCTACCGCTCGCGCGCAAGGCGTCACGCGAGGGCTTCGCTTGCGAGAGGCCCAAGCGCGTTGCCCCCACGTCATCGTGCTCGATTACGACCCCTCGCTCGACAACCGAGCTTTCGAACCCGTCATCGCTGCAGTCGAGCACTTCACGCCGGGCGTTCAACTTTTGAGACCGGGCGTGTGCGCCGTGCGCGTGCGCGGGGTCGCGCGGTATTACGGCGGCGAGAAGGCGGCCGCGCTCACGCTCATCGGGCGCATGGCAGAGGTGGGAGCTGGCGGCGCGTGGGCCGGCATCGCCGACGGCATCTTCACGGCCGAGCACGCGGCGCGGCGTGCAGCGAGCAGTCCCGTGCGCATCGTTGCGGCCGGTGAGTCCGCTGCCTTCTTGTCTCCACTCGATGTTGGACTACTGGATGACGCGGCCCTCGTCACCCTGTTACGGCGGCTCGGCATCCGCACACTCGGGGACTTCGCCGCTCTGAATCCCGACGACGTGCGCACTCGCTTTGGCGAGCACGGAGCTCGCTTGCACGCCCTCTCGGCCGGTCGCG
>JANOOQ010000283.1:0-1717 GCA_031421515.1 Leifsonia sp. | reverse complement strand
CCTATCAACACGGCCCATGGGAACGACGGATGAGTATGGACTGGACGCCCGAAGAAGTCGCCGCCACTGTGGCTGCGTACTTAAAGATGTTGACGATGGAGTTGACCGGTCAGGCATACAACAAGTCAGAGCATCGGCGCGCCCTGCATCACCTGTTGCGGGGTCGTTCGGACGGAGCGATCGAGTTCAAGCACTGCAACATCAGTGCCGTCATGATCGAACTTGGGTTTCCGCACATTCCAGGCTATAAGCAGAGAAGAAATTTCCAGCGCCAGGCGCTCTTCGAGGAAGTGACTCGGCAAATTGCTGCCCGGCCGCAGTTGGATGACGCAGCACGGATGGCAGTCGAGCTGCCGGCGGAGGCACCTCTGATCGAGCGTTTCGACGCGGTTCGCGTAGAGCCACCGCCATTGGAGTTGAAGGTACGAGCACAGGACGGCGCCTATCGACCGTCGGTACTGTCCCAGCGCGACTACCTGGCGCGCGAGGCCAGGAACCAGAGCCTCGGTCTTGCTGGCGAAGAATTTGTTGTGCAATACGAACGCTGGCGTCTCACCCAACGAGGACATGAGGGGCTCGCGGACCGAGTCGAACACACGTCACGGATTCGCGGCGATGGCGCAGGATATGACGTCCTCTCGTTCGAAGAGAACGGGCACGAGCGGTTCATTGAGGTCAAGACGACGGCCTACGCGAAAGAAACGCCGTTCTTCATCAGTGACGGCGAGCTTTCATTCGCGAACTCGCATGAATTGGAGTTCCGTCTATACCGGGTTTTCGAGTTTCGAAGCGTGCCTCGTCTATTCGAACTGCGGGGTCGGCCCGACAACCACTGCCGGCTCGATCCAACGACCTATCGCGCATCGTTCTCATAGAGGCCCCGACGCGGTGATATCGATCGCAAAGCGCGGCCTGAAAGCCTGCCGCGTCACCGTAGCCGTGCGGATGCGATCCACGCGGTAGCTTCGGGATTCACCGGTGTCGGCCTTCACGCCAAAGAGCAGCAGGTCGCCGGCCCGGGTGCGACGCACTGAGTAAGGTTCGATCGTCGGCGAACTGCGCTCGCCGTCTTCCTTCGTGTAGTCAAGCCGGACGCACAGCCGATTCGCGGCGGCAAAGCGGATGGTTTCGAGAGAACTGGCGCCGACGCCCCAGGCCGTGACCATCGGCGGCAGGCGCCAGGTGGTGTCGAGGACCTCGCGGCCGAACTGGATTGCCGGCAAGGTCGGCAGCACCAGGTCTGTGTTCAGCCAATCGAAGACTGCCGGCAGTTCCTTCCAGAACTCATCAAACGGCGGACATACGGGCAATTGGTGCGCCAGCATCTGCTCCCATTCCACCTCGATGGCCACGCGTTCGGGCCGGTCGTACAGTGCGGCATAGGTGGGGACGGGGATGCCCTTGAACTCGCACTTTCGCGCCAATGTGCTGCGCACCATGGCGCGGTCGGGCTTCAGGTCCTGCCGACGATAGAGGTGAACCACGTCGTAAAGGTCGCGCGGACGTTGCCGCTCGGCGAGGGCGCGCATCTTCTCGGCGAAGACCTCCTCGAACGGATAACAGAGCACATGGATGCCGCTGTCGGGCACATCGGTGTAGGGGTGATGTACCGGGCGCTGCACGGGGCCCTGCACCAGCACCTCATCGGACGCCAAGTCGAGCTTGATGCGTGGAGGATCGCCGGCACGTCCGAGTGGGCCGCGATAGCCGACGCGAC
>JANOOQ010000282.1:0-1638 GCA_031421515.1 Leifsonia sp. | reverse complement strand
CGGGCACCGGCGGTGCGAGGAGGTCGAGTGAGGGCATGCATCCATTATCGCATCAGTTTCGAAGATATGTTCGAATCGTGCACAATCTGTGGATAAGTCACCGGAAGGCGAAAAGCGTCACCCTGTGGAGGAGAAGCGCGGCAGGGCAGAAGAGAAGAGGCGCAAAACGAGCAGGGGACACAAGACCAGCACAGCGCCGAACCCAAGACCAGCAAACCCGAGCCCCTAAAACTCAAACCCCTCGGGCGCCACTGCCTCCCACTCGACCGTCAGCTCGCCCAGCCGCCATCGTGCCTTCGAGCCGAGCACGGGCCATCCGGATTCCCGAAGCGACGCACACACCGCGACCCACCGCTGCGCGGGCGAGAACACCGCGAGCCCCGCGTGCACCGCCCACAGCCGGTCGAGCGCGAGCAAAAGCGCATGAACAGAAGACCCCGCAACGTTGTCGTGGATGAGCACCTTCGGCAACCGTTCCGCGACGATCGACGGCTTCTCGAGCGACGCAAGGTGCAGCGAAATCGTGAGGGACACGGGGCCGGCCGCCGTGACATCCACCCAGCTAGCGACACGTCCGATCTCGTTACACGTGCCCTCAACGAGCACTCCGCCGGGCTCGAGGCGCGAGGTCATGAGCCGCCAGGCATCCTGCACGGCGGAGACGTCGTACTGCCGCAAGACGTTGAGCGCGCGGATCACCGTTGCGGGTCGCGCGGTTGGCACCTCGAAGCCGCCGAGCAGAAACGAGACTCCGGGGCGCGCCGACTGCGAGGCGAGCGCCACGCGGGCGGGGTCGATCTCGATGCCGACGACGTGGACGAGCGGATTCACAAGCGCGAGCCGCCCATACAACTCGAGTGCCGTCGTGGCCGATGCCCCGTACCCGAGGTCAACGACGAGGGGCTGTTCAGCGCGCCGAAAGGCCGGGAGCGCCGCAACCCAGCGGTCGACCCGCCGCAGTCGATTAACACCCGTGGTGCCGCGCGTGACTTGGCCGATGGGCATGTGGATACGCTATATGCATGACCCACCACACCCTCATCCTGCTGCGCCACGGCAACTCCGACTGGAACCAAAAGAACCTCTTCACGGGGTGGGTCGACGTGCGGCTGAGCGATCAGGGTGTCACGGAGGCGAAGCGCGCGGGGGAGTTGCTCGCCGAGTCGGGCCTCACCCCCGACATCCTGCACACGAGCCTCCTGACGCGCGCGATCCAGACCGCGAATCTCGCGCTCGAGGTCGCCGACCGCTTATGGATTCCGGTCAAGCGCAGCTGGCGCCTCAACGAGCGCCACTACGGAGCGCTGCAGGGTCTCGACAAGGCCGAGACGCTCGAGAAGTACGGCCCCGAAAAGTTTCAGGAGTGGCGCCGCAGCTTCGATGTGCCGCCGCCGCCCCTCGACGATAACGCGGAGTACAGCCAGGTGCACGACGAGCGATACACCGGAATCGACGTTCCCCGCACCGAGAGTTTGAAGATCGTCATCGACCGGATGCTCCCCTACTGGCACTCCGACATCACGCCGGATCTCGCCGCCGGCAAGACCGTGCTCGTCACCGCCCACGGCAACTCCTTGCGCGCGCTCGTTAAGCACCTCGACGGCATCAGCGATGACGACATCGCGGAGCTCAACATTC
>JANOOQ010000281.1:0-4659 GCA_031421515.1 Leifsonia sp. | reverse complement strand
CGAGCACAGCGATCACAATATGTTTGGGGCCAATGTTCGGATATTGGCGGCCTGGCTATCGGACACATACGTCGGGGATGCCCGCGGTGCGCGAGACCACCGTGCTGGACACTACTGCGCCACTCGAGCCCTCCCTCGCAGGCTCGGTCGGCGCTGGGGTCGCGCATCCGCTAGCGCGGAGTGCCTAAGCTCCACCGCGCTCCCCTACTGAGCCGCATCCAGACCGCTCCGCGGTCCGACTGTCTGCTCAGCGTGGGCCCACGTCGGGTTCTCGCGGCCTACCGATGAACGAATGCGAACCCGCATTCAGCGGGTCTCGCATTCGTGCCCCGGCAGGGACTCGAACCCTGACTGGGACGATTTTAAGTCGTCTGCCTCTGCCGATTGGGCTACCGGGGCGAGCAGTTCAGCCTAGCGAGCGGAACAACCTAACCCTTGAGTCGCGCCGCGAATTCCTCGAACACCGCGCGCGGCGTCACTCGAGCCTCGAGCGAGACCAGGTCACGGCGGAACAAGAAGTTCATGATCCAGTTGCCGAATACGCGGATCTTGCGCTCCCACATGGGGATCGCAAGGCCGTGATAGCCGCGGTGCATGAACCACGCGATGAGACCCTTGACCGCGAACCCGCCGGACTGGAATACACCGTGGTACAACCCGAGTCCCGCGACCGCACCCAGGTTCTTGTGGAAGTAATCCTTGGGCATCTCGTCGCGAAGAACGGCAACGACGTTCTTGGCCATGAGCTTGCCTTGGCGAACAGCGTGCTGAGCGTTCGGGACGCAGTATCCCGCGATTCCCCCGCCCGTGAGGTCGGGAGTCGCTGTCACGTCGCCCGCCCCCCACGCGCCGTCGACGACGCCATTGCCGTCGACGACGCGCAGATCCGCTTGCACGCGCAAGCGACCGCGCTCCTCGACGGGAAGGTCGGTGTTGCGCAGCACGGGGTTAGCCATAACGCCTGCGGTCCACACAATCGTGTCCGACTCGAACGTCTCGCCCGTCGAAAGCTCGACCTTGCCGCCGACTGCGGACGACAACTGCGTGTCTAGGTGGATCTTTGCTCCGCGCTCGTCGAGGTGCTTGATGACCCACAGGCTCGTCTTGAGCGAAACCTCGGGCATGATGCGCCCCATCGCTTCAATGAGGTGAAAATGTGTGTCTTCGAAACTGATCGTCGGGTAGAGCTTGACGAGGGATGACGCGAGGCTACGCAATTCGCCGACGGTCTCAATGCCGGCGAATCCGCCACCAACGACGACGAACGTGAGAAGTCGGTCGCGCTCGGGGCCAGCGGGGAGATTGGATGCCTTGTCGAAGTTCGTGATCACGCGATCGCGGACAGCGATGGCCTCTTCGATGTTCTTCATGCCGATCGCTTCATCCGCTACCCCCGGAATCGGGAATGTGCGCGAAACGGACCCTGCCGTGACGATCACGATGTCGTACGCGAACTCCCACGGCTCGCCCACAACGGGCGTGATGGTCGCGGTCTTGCTCGCGTGATGGATGCCCGTGACCTTCGCCGTGAGCACTTCGGTCTTCTTCAAGTGACGACGGTGCGAGACGACGGCGTGGCGCGGCTCGATTGAGCCAGCGGCCACCTCGGGCAGGAAGGGCTGGTACGTCATGTACGGCAGAGGGTCGACCAAGGTGACGTGGGCTTCGCCCCGCGCAAGCCATTTCTCAAGCTTGAGTGCGGTGTAGAAGCCGGCATAGCCGCCGCCGACGATCAGGATTTTGGGCACGTTTGAGGCTCTCCTAGCTGCAAGTTCGCCCCTAATCTATCGTGTCTTGCGCGATGTCCTGAATTGACGGACTGCCGTGACGGTCAGCCATGCTCCAACGCCAAGAAATAGCGCGACGATCGCGACGGGAATGCCCACGTTTCGCAGTAGCGCGACGGTGGGTAGGAGAGTTCCGAGAGGGTTCGATGGGCCCGCGACTATGGGTTCCGGGTCAATCGTCGGAGGCGTCGTCACGACAGGTGCTGGGGTGGGCTCAGCGCGGCGATAGATCGTGATCCACTCGGCAAGATCGCCCATGGGGTTCTCGGTCACCCGCGGTACGTCCGCTGTTACGGCGGCCCGGGCATCGAGCAGTCCAAAGCCGTAGATTGCGTCGGCACCGGGTGCGCCAGCGTCTCGCGCGGTTGCGATCACGCGATTGATGACGTTCGCGGCGTCGAGCTCGGGATGCGCGGCGCGCACGAGAGCGACGACGCCCGCAACGATGGGGGTCGCTCCGCTCGTGCCGTTCCACGTGATGTGTCCGCCGCCGGGAATGACGCCCACGAGTTGCTCGCTCGGGGCAGCGACCGCGATCGTGATGCCTTGAGATGACGCATCGAAACTCGCCTCGCCATTGACGTCGACGCCCGCGACCGTGAGCACGCCTGGCATCGTCGCGGGCGCGCCGACAGTCGTCGTGCCGCTCGCGCGATTGCCAGCGGCTGCGACAATCACAACGTCTTGCTCCATCGCGTAGAGGAACGCGTCGTCCCACGACTCCGGCCACTCGAGCGTGTTGCGCGTGAGCGACATGTTGATAACGTCTGCGCCGTTATCGACCGCCCAGCGCACGGCTTCGGCGATTTGGTCGTCAGAGTCAGGTCCATCCGCTCCGAAGCCGACCGAAATGGACAGAATGGACGCAGCGGGCGCCGTGCCGATCACGCCGTTGTTGCCGCCGGTACCGCGGCCGGCGGCGAGGGACGCAACGAGAGTGCCGTGCTCGCTGTTCTCGGAACCCACGGGAGTCTGCCCGTTCGAAGAACCTAGCCCCGAGAAGTCCGCGCCGCCGACGACGGCTCCCGAGAGTTCGCGCACGCTGCCATCTACGCCCGTGTCGATGATCGCGATCGTGACGCCTTCGCCTTGAGTCGTCGCCCACGCCGCGCGAATTCCGTACTCGCTCAGCCAGTACTCGTTGTTTCGAATCGAGTCCGCGCTCGCCGGGAGAGCGATCATCCCGACGGATGCCGCCACCAATGCAACGGCCACTGCCGCGATCGACTTCTTCACGACTCTGGCACGCACTCACACACGGTGGGACTCCACGCTGCACGTTCAAGCGCAAGGTCGCCGATCGGATTGACGCCCGCACCCGCCGCGAGTGCGTGTCCCACGAGCGCGTGCAAGCACTTGACGCGATCGGGCATGCCGCCCGCCGAGATCCCTGCGAGTTCTTCGACCACACCGACGCTTTCGCGGTCGGCGATGTACGACTCGTGAGCGGCGCGATACTCGGCCGCGACGCCGCCCTCGAGTAGAGCGGCAAGCCCCGGCATCTCACCTTCGGCCTCGAGAGTCGATACGGCCGCGGTAGCCGCGGGGTGCGTGAGGTAGTAGAACGTAGGGAACGGAGTGCCGTCGGCGAGCCGCGGGCTCGTCGACACGACCGTGGGCCGGCCGCACGCGCAGCGAGCCGCGATACCGACGACGTCACGAGCCGGGCGACCCAGTTGGCGCGAGACCGTGCGCACGTCTTCTGCCGTGGGCGGCTCGAACGGCGGCCGGGTCACTGGGCGCCGTCAATCTCGGGTGCGACGAGGTCGGCGGGGAGGGCATCCGTCAGCCCGGCGGTAAAGATCGAAGCCACGAGCGTATGCAACCAATCGACCTTCGTAGTCTGGATTTCGTTGCTAATCGGGAGTCCATTTGCGGTCGTTGTCGTCGAGTCCGAACCGACGACGAGGTAACTCACGTCACCCGGATACACATAGAAGAGTCGCTCACGCGCTTGCGACTCGATGTAGGCCGGATCACTCCAGCGCGCGACATCCCCCGTGAGTTCGTCGACAGACTCGGCTGTTTCGCTCACGGTCTGCTCGAGTTCGGCGATCGATTGACGCTGCTCGATGAGAATTCGCAGGTTTGGGGCGAGCACGATAATCGCGAGCACGAGCAGCGCGAGCATGAGCACTGTGAAGCCCGACAAGCGAATCGTGCGCAACCAATGCTCAGGCGCGCTCTCTTCACGATCGAGCGCGACGGGAACCCGAGTGGGCCCGCCGCGCTTGGTCATGTCTTTGATCGTAAGTTATTAGCCCTTGAAGCGCGGGAACGCCGAGCGACCCGCATAAACCGCGGCGTCGCCCAACTCTTCTTCGATACGCAAGAGCTGGTTGTACTTAGCGACACGGTCGGACCGTGCGGGAGCGCCCGTCTTGATCTGGCCGGCGTCCGTTGCGACCGCGAGGTCGGCGATCGTCGTGTCTTCGGTCTCGCCCGAGCGGTGCGAAATAATTGCGGTATAGCCAGCGCGCTGCGCCATCGCGACAGCGTCGAGCGTCTCGGTGAGAGTACCGATTTGGTTGACCTTGACGAGGATCGAGTTGCCCACGTTCAAGTCAATGCCCTTCTGGAGGCGCACGGGGTTTGTCACGAACAGATCATCACCGACAAGCTGAACCTTGCTGCCGAGCTGCTCGGTGAGGTGCTGGTAGCCCTCCCAGTCGTCTTCCGCGAGCGGGTCTTCGATCGTCGCGAGCGGGTAGTCCTTGACGAGCCCAACCCAGAACTCGGTGAGCTGCTCGACCGAAAGCTTCTGCTTCTCGAACGAGTACACGCCTTCTGCGAAGAACTCGGTGGCCGCGACATCCAGGCCCAGAGCGAAGTCCTTGCCTGGCTTGAAGCCCGCGAGACTGATTGCCTCAAC
>JANOOQ010000280.1:0-1747 GCA_031421515.1 Leifsonia sp. | reverse complement strand
GGGCTCGTGACTGCACCATCTTCAGACGGCACAGGCTTCGCGCAGTGAATGACGATCGCGCGGTCGTCGTACTCATCGGCGCGCCAGGTGCGGGCAAGACTCGAACGGGCAAGCGTCTAGCCAAGCTCCTCGAGGTTCCGCTCGTCGACACGGATGCGCGCATTGTGGCCACAAACGGCGCCATCGCAGACATTTTCGATTCGCACGGCGAGCCGCACTTTCGCGCGCTCGAGCGAGCCGAAGTAGCTCGCGCACTAGCCGAGCGTGCTGTCGTCACGCTCGGGGGCGGTGCAGTGCTCGATGCCGAGACTCAAGCCGATCTTGCGGGGCTCCACGTCGTGCAATTGACGGTGGCTGCCGAGGCCGTCGCCGAGCGCATCGAGGGCGGCAAAAGGCCTCTCGTTCGAGACGGAATCGAAGCGTGGGCAGCGCTCGTCGCCCAACGTCAGCCGATTTACGACAGATTGAGCCAATTGACGATCGACACGTCGCACGTTCCGTTGGATGGAGTGGCCCAGACGATTGCGGATTGGCTTGAGAGGCAAGCGAAATGACGGCTCGTAGCGTAATCCCCGTTGGCGGCGTTGACCCGTATGACGTGATCATCGGCCGGGGCATCCTGTCGTCCATCGCCGACCAACTCGGTTCGCGTGTCGCCAAAGTGCTCATCGTGCACCCGTCTACTCTCGGCGCGCGAGCGAACGCGCTTCGCGAGAGCCTGCTGGGGAGCTACGAGGTGTTACTCGCCGAGGTTCCGGATGCGGAAGACGCCAAGCGTGTTGAGGTCGCGGCATTCTGCTGGCAGATCATGGGCCAAACGGATTTCACGAGGACCGACGCCGTTATCGGATTCGGTGGGGGTGCCACGACTGACCTCGCTGGTTTTGTCGCCGCCACGTGGTTGCGCGGCGTCAGGCTAATCCAGTGCCCCACGAGCGTTGCGGGAATAGTGGATGCCGCGGTCGGTGGCAAGACGGGAATCAACACCGCCGAAGGCAAGAACCTCGTCGGCGCCTTTTACGCGCCCGCCGCGGTCGTAGTGGATTTGGACGTGCTCGATGACCTCCCGCGCAACGAGGTTCTCGCAGGCTTCGCCGAAATCGTGAAGTGTGGATTCATCGGTGAGCCCGAGATTCTCGACCTCATCGAGGCCGACGTCGACCGAGTAACGGATCCGCACAGCGCAGAATTCAGGCGAGTCGTCGAGCTGTCGATTGCTCTCAAGGCGCGAGTCGTGACCGAAGACTTCAAGGAATCAGGGCTTCGCGAGATCCTGAATTACGGACACACGCTCGGGCACGCGATCGAGCACGCCGAGCGGTACCGCTGGCGTCACGGAGCGGCGATTTCGGTCGGCATGGTGTTCGCGGCGGAGCTCGGGCGGCTCGCGGGTTCGCTGAGTGACGACGTCGTCGACCGGCACCGGAGCATCCTCTCGTCGCTCACACTCCCGATTGATTACCCGATCGGACGTTGGTCGAGTTTGCTCGCGACGATGCAGCGTGACAAGAAGGCTCGAGCGGGCATGATGCGCTTCATTGTGCTCGACGATGTAGGTAAGCCGACGGTTCTCGCTGGCCCAGACGAGTCGATGCTGTTCGCGGCCTATCAAGAGGTCGGCGTCTAGCAGTCTTTCGTGCGGCGGGACCTTCGGCACTAACGGTCTCGAGACCGCCACGCCACTCTGAGTGGAAGCAATTCTCTGCGACCACTGGAAGAAGGCACTCGAATGACATCGACGGATTCT
>JANOOQ010000279.1:0-5313 GCA_031421515.1 Leifsonia sp. | reverse complement strand
GACGCAGAACATCCCCGCGGATGAACTCGACGTGCAGCTCAAGCTCGGGCCGGGCGGACTGCGCGACGTCGAGTTCACCATCCAGTTGCTCCAGCTGGTGCACGGGCAGGCCGACCCCGCGGTGCGCCAGGTCGCCACGCTCAGCGCCCTCAGCTCTCTTGCCGAGCAGGGGTACATCGGCCGGGTCGAGGCCGCCGAGTTCTCGCGGGACTACCGGTTTCTGCGGCTGCTTGAGCACCGAATCCAGCTGTCGCGACTACGGCGCACCCATCTCATGCCGACCGACCCGGAGGCCCTGCGTGTGCTCGCGCGGTCGACCGGAATCGCGACCAGCGCCGCCGATGTCACCGAGCAGTGGCAGCGGACCAAACTGGGGGTGCGTCGGCTGCACGAGCGACTGTTCTACCGCCCGCTGCTGTCCGCGGTTGCTGCGCTGCCCGAGGGTGGCCTCTCGCTGTCGAGCGAGCAGGCGGAGGCCCGACTCGCCGCGATCGGTTTCCGCGACCCGCGGGGGGCGCTCCTGCACATCGCCGCGCTCACCGGCGGCGTCTCCCGCCGTGCGACGATCCAGCGCAACCTGCTACCGGTGATGCTGCAGTGGTTTGCCGACGGCGCCGACCCGGACCAGGGGCTGCTCGCGTTCCGCCGCCTGAGTGACGACCTCGGCGAGGCCTACTGGTTCCTGCGGATGCTGCGCGACTCGTCGGGCGCTGCCGAGCGACTAACTCAGGTGCTCTCGGGTTCGCGCTTCGTGGGCGATCTCTTCGAGCGCATCCCGGAGGCCGCGGCCTGGCTGGAGAACGACGAGGAGTTGCGCCCCCGAACCCTCACCGTGCTTCTCGACGAGGCTCAGGCGATCGTGGCTCGCCACGATGGCGATGAGGATGCCGCCGCTCTTGCCCTGCGCACCGCCCGCCGTCGTGAGGTGCTGAGACTGGCTCTCGGCGCCATCCTCGGCGTCATCACGGTCGATGAGCTGGGTAATGCGCTGGCGGACGTCACGACCACTGTGCTTACCGGAGCCCTCGCGATCGCCCACCGTCTCGGGGACGGGATCGAGTTCGGCATCATCGCCATGGGTCGCTATGGGGGAGCGGAGCTGGGCTTCGGGTCGGATGCCGACGTCATGTACGTGTATCGCGCCGCCGGGGCGACCGACGAGGAGGCGCAGCAGCGCGCCGAGCAGATCGTGCACGCGCTCGCGCGGCTCACCGAAGACCTGCGCATCCCGCTCGACCTCGACATCGGTTTGCGGCCCGAGGGCAAGAACGGCGCGATCGTGCGTTCGCTCGAGTCGTACCGTGCCTACTATGAGCGCTGGTCGCTGACCTGGGAGGCTCAGGCCCTGTTGCGCGCACGCGGGGTGGCCGGCGACTCCGGCGCGCTCGCAGCGTTCGAGAAGCTCGCCGACGAGGTGCGCTACCCGGCGAAGATCGCCGACCAGGCCGTCCGTGAGATCAAGCGCATCAAGGCCAGGGTCGAGGCCGAGCGGCTGCCCCAGGCCGCCGATCCGGCGCGTCACCTCAAGCTCGGCCGCGGGTCGCTCAGCGACGTGGAGTGGTACGTGCAGCTCCTGCAGCTGCAACACGGTGCGCGGGTCGAGGGGCTTCGCACGACATCCACGCTGCGTGCGCTGGCCGCGGCCGAAGCGGAGGGCCTACTGACGGCGGTGGATGCTGGCAAGCTGCGCAATGCGTGGGTGCTGGCATCCCGGGCCCGGTCGGCGATGACGCTGTGGGCGTCACGCACCTCGGACGTGCTGCCCACCGACCGCAAGCAGCTCGAGGGAGTCGCGCGCCTGCTTGAGTACCCGCCCGGCTCGGCGAGCAGGCTCGAGGAGGACTACCTGCGGGTCACCCGGCTCGCGCGCCAGGTGTTCGAGAAGCGCTTCTACGGGCCGAATCGTCGGCAGACGACGACGGGCTGATCCTGACAAAAACAACAACGGCCGCACTCCACGGGGCGCGGCCGTCGTCGAACGTGATGCGACTTACACCCCGTAGTACAGCTCGTACTCGAACGGGTGCGGACGCTGCGAGGAGGGGATGATCTCCTTCTCGCGCTTGTACGCAATCCACGTCTCAATGAGGTCAGGCGTGAAGACGTTGCCTGCCGTCAGGAACTCGTGGTCTGCCTCGAGCGCGTTGAGCGCCTCGGCGAGTGAACCGGGAACCTGCGGGATGAGCTTGGCCTCTTCGGGCGGCAGCTCGTACAGGTCCTTGTCGACGGGCTCGTGCGGCTCAATCTTGTTCTTGATGCCGTCGAGGCCAGCCATGAGCTGCGCTGCGAACGCGAGGTACGGGTTGCCCGAAGCATCCGGTGCACGGAACTCGATGCGCTTCGCCTTCGGGTTGGTACCCGTGATCGGAATGCGGATCGACGCGGAGCGGTTGCCCGCCGAGTACACGAGGTTGACGGGCGCCTCGAAACCGGGCACGAGGCGACGGTACGAGTTGAGCGTCGGGTTCGTGAACGCGAGCACGGCCGGAGCGTGCTTGAGCAAGCCACCGATGTACCAGCGAGCGATGTCGCTGAGTCCGCCATAGCCCTTTTCGTCGTAGAACAACGGCTTGCCGTCGCTCCAGAGCGATTGGTGCGTGTGCATTCCCGATCCGTTGTCGCCGAAGAGCGGCTTGGGCATGAAGGTCGCGACCTTGCCCCACTCGAGGGCGGTGTTCTTGACGATGTACTTGAACTTCAAGATGTCATCTGCCGCGTGCACCATGGTGTCGAAGCGGTAGTTGATCTCGGCTTGGCCGCCCGTACCCACTTCGTGGTGAGCGCGCTCGAGAATGAGGCCGGCGTCGATGAGCTTGAGGCAAATGTCGTCGCGCAAGTCGGCTTGCTTGTCGATCGGGCTCACGGGGAAGTAGCCACCCTTGTAAGGCGTCTTGTTGGCGAGATTGCCGCCTTCTTCATGGCGGCCCGTGTTCCAAGCGCCCTCTTCGGAGTCGACCGAGTAGAAGCTCTTGTTCTGGCTCACTTCGTAGCGAACGTCATCGAAGATGTAGAACTCGGCCTCGGGGGCGAAGAACGCGGTGTCTGCAATGCCCGTCGACGCGAGGTACTTTTCGGCCTTCTTGGCAACCTGGCGGGGGTCGCGAGCGTAGATCTCGCCGTTCCGCGGGTTGTAGATGTCAAAGATCATGATGAGCGTGCGCTCGGTGCGGAATGCATCGATGTAGGCCGTCGTGACATCCGGAATCAGCTGCATATCTGATTCGTGGATCGAGGCAAAGCCACGGATCGACGAGCCATCAAACAACTGTCCGACAGAGAAGAACTCCTCGTCGACAGTGGAGGCTGGAATGTTGAAGTGCTGCTGCACACCGGGAAGGTCGGTGAAGCGGATATCAAGAAACTTAACGTCAGTGTCCTTGATGAACTTGAGCACTTCGGAAGAATCACTGAACATGTGAAGGACTCCAATGAGCTTGGTGCTGAACGGCAGCAATCGCGGCCACTCTTGAGGCTAAGCCAACGGGGTTTCGCCAGCGTCACGCGATTGTTTCGCGCATGTTACGGCGCATCGGGTTCGATAGGCTCTATGGATGCCCGCGCTCGAGTCAAATCCCGTCGACTGGCCGGGTCGTGGCCTCGGTCTTCCCGCAACGGGCGCTCGCTCGATCACTCGAATGGGTCGCAGGATAGTGGCACTCGCGATCGATTGGGCCCTAGCAGTAGGGGTGTCATTCGCGTTCTTCAACTATGAGCCGTTTGCAACTCTCGCGGTGTTCGCGGTCGCGCAGGCGGTGCTCTTGCTCATCGTTAACGGCAGCGTCGGTCACCTCATTGTGCGCTCACGCGTCGTCCCAGTGAAGGGTGGCTACCTAGGCGCGTGGAGGCCGCTCGTGCGCACTATCTTGTTGTGCCTCGTGATCCCGGCCGTCATTTGGGACCGCGACCAGCGCGGCATGCACGACCGACTCGCGGGCACAATGCTCGTTCGCGTCTAGTTTCGACACAGCACGGCTAGCGGGGTCGAGCCGCGCGAACCTTCATGGGGTCGATTCCCTTGGGAATCGGGAGGCCATTCTTGCCGAGCGAGTTCAAGCGGTTCGAGACCGCGAGAATCTCTGGTTTGCGAAGAGCCGGCTTGAGCGACCGAAGCTTCGTAGGCAGTTTGTAAAGCGGAATCGAGTCGGCGTCGGGGCCAACGTAGAGAAAGCTCACGGGCACGTTAGGGAGGATTCGCGTGATGACGCGTCGCTCGTCTTCTAGCATGCGCTGTGTGCGGCTCTTGGGGCCCTCTCCGATTAGTGCAACTCCGCCGCGCCCTACAGCCCGGTAGACGGCATCCTGAGTCTTGGGGCTAACAGCGACGGGCATTTCGCTCGCCGTCCAGCCGCGGCGAAGTGAACTCTTCAGCACGGCACCTACCGCGCCAGGCTGACCCTCGATTTGCGAGTATGCAGCCTTCTCGGCGCGACGTCCGAGAACGATGAGAAAACCAAGGACTCCGCCGAGCACACCCGTGATGACGTAAAGCACAAATCCGAACACTTGGTCGGGTGAGAGCAAGAGCGCCAGGACGAGTCCCGCGAGCACGGGCAGCAAAAACCCGAGCAACAAGAACCACACGGCGAGCTTGTCGTACCGCATCGTCATCTTGAGAACTTGGTACATCTGCTTCAGGCGACCGGGCTCCTTGGGAGGCTTGGGCGTCGAGTCTTTGGTGCGTGCCATGGCTCTAGGATACGGCCTGAGTCGAGTGCACTTGCGCTGCCGAAGAGGCTTGCGCAAAACCGAGACTTGCGTCTGCGAGATGCTTCAATTGCTCCGGGATGTCGCGGCCCTTCGATTGCATCGAGCGAGCCCACAAGCGTCCTGCTCGGTAGCTTGAACGCACGAGTGGCCCCGCGAGAACGCCGAGAAAACCGATCGCTTCGGCTTCCTCGCTGAACGCCACGAACTCCTCGGGGCGCACCCAGCGCGCAACGGGTAGGTGGCGCGGCGTCGGGCGCAAGTACTGCGTGATCGTGATGATGTCGGTGCCCGCGTCGTGAAGATCTTGCAGCGCTTGACTCACTTCATGGGGCTCTTCGCCCATGCCGAGGATGAGGTTTGACTTCGTGATGAGTCCTGCCGCGCGAGCCTGAGTGATGACATCGAGCGAGCGGTCGTACCTGAACGCCGGTCGAATGCGCTTGAAGATTCGGGGGACCGTCTCGACGTTGTGAGCGAAGACCTCGGGCCGTGACGAAAAGACTTCGGCGAGGAGGTCGGGATTGCCCGAGAAATCGGTCGCGAGAATCTCGACTCCCGTGCCGGGGTTTTGCGCGTGGATCTGGCGAACGGTTTCCGCGTGCAGCC
>JANOOQ010000278.1:0-3989 GCA_031421515.1 Leifsonia sp. | reverse complement strand
CAACATCCCCCGCCGTATCGCCGGTGGGCCTAGGGCTTCGGTAACTACCGAAGCCCTATTTCTTTGGGTCCCACGACTGGGGTCGATGGTGGGCAATCTTTCCGTGCACCACAGGGTTCATCAATTGGCTGCGTGCCAGCGCGCCGTCAGAGATCCACACAACAAACTCGTGTGTCGCCCGCGCGAGTTCCTTGCTGCGGCGCCCATGCGGGAATGACAGCGCGACTCTAGCGCCGAGATCACGAGTCGCGATCTGAAGGGGTTCAGCCAGATCGGAGTCGCTGGTAACGACGACATACAGGTCTGCCGACTTCTGGGCCGCATCAAGTACGAGATAGGCGCCGAGATTTACATCGGATCCCTTCTTCAATTTTCCATATCGGCACGATATGGCGCTCGCGAAGTCGACGAGGGACGGGAATGCCATGCCACTTCGCAGGGTAGCGCCGTCGTGCAAATGACTTATGGATCATGAAGCTGCCCTCCGTCACTCGCACGCGAGGTAACGACTGAAGCGCATTCAGATAGGCCTTCTGTCGCTCGGGCGCGCTCGGGTCCATTGGCCGTGCGGCTCTTTTCACGCGAGCCGTGAAGTATCGGATCAACGTCACCCCGTATTGAGGCAGAAGGTAATCGAAGAGAGTCTCAAGGTCGAGCCACTTGTAGTCGGAGCCGGCGAGGAGTCCGTAGTAAAGATTGAATCCGTCGACGTACACGATGGCGGTCGGTTTCGGCGGCATCGCGCCATCATCGGGGAAGGCACATCAAATCAGTCGGGATCGTCCGAATCGGTGCGGAGTTCCTCGGGTATTGGGTCTGTGGTGGAGGTGCTAAACATTCGGCTGGCAAACTATAGCCATGCGAATTTCGTGGGGCAGGGTATACGTTGCGTTTGCGACGATCGTCGCGTTAGTTCTCGTGGTCGGCTTCGTGCTGCGGTACCTCGGGCTGCTCTAGGCGCTCGGTGCCGCGGCACTGCGCGGCAAAAACCCGATGCGGTCGTAGACCTTAGCGAGCGTGGCATCCGCTATCTCCGCAGCCCGGTCGGCGTTGACGCCGAGGATACGGTCGAGCTCGGCTGGGTCAGCCAGCAACTCGAGTGCGCGCTCTCGGATGGGCCCGAACGTCTCGGTCACGACCTCGGCGACCTCCGTCTTGAGGTCGCCATAGCCCTTGCCGTCGAACTCCTGCTCGAGCGACTCGATCGAGCGACCCGACAGAACCGAGTGAATCGTGAGGAGGTTAGAGACCCCCGCCTTGTCGGCGCGGTCGAAGCGGATCGAGCGGTCGGCATCCGTCACCGCTGACTTGATCTTTTTCGCGGTCTTCGCGGGCTCATCCAGCAACCACAGCACGCCCGAGTCGGTTGCAGCCGACTTGCTCATCTTTGACTCGGGATCTTGCAAGTCATAGACCTTTGCGGTCTCCTTGAGAATCTGCACTTCGGGCACGACAAACGTCTCGCCGAAGCGCGAGTTGAACCGCTGGGCTAGGTCACGCGTGAGTTCGATGTGCTGGCGCTGGTCTTCTCCAACGGGCACGACGGTTGCGTCGTAGAGCAAGATGTCCGCGGCTTGCAGAATCGGGTAGGTAAAGAGCCCGACCGATGCCGAGTCGCCGCCGTGCTTGGCCGACTTGTCTTTGAACTGGATCATGCGCCCGGCCTCGCCGAAACCCGTGATCGTGTTCAGTACCCATGCGAGTTGCGGATGCGCGGCAACGTGTGATTGCACGAACAGCGTCGAGCGCTCCGGATCGATACCAGCCGCGATGTACTGGGCGGCGGTGCGCCGGGTCTGCTCGCGCAGCAGGGCCGGATCTTGCGGCACCGTGATCGCGTGCAGATCGACGACGCAGAACACGGCGTCGTGCGTGGCCTGCATGTCTTTCCACTGCAGCAGCGCCCCGATGTAGTTGCCGATGTGCAGCGAATCGGCAGAGGGTTGCATGCCGGAAAACAAGCGGGGCTTCGAACTCATGCCCCCAAGCTTGTCAGATCGCGCGCCGCCAGGGTCTCGATACGCGGCTGCGTATCCGACCCAGCACAGCTGGGTCGGCGCTGGCGTCGCAGAATCGCCTTGCGATTCGTTTAGCTCCAGCGCGCTACTCGACCGGCCTGTTCGCGGACGATCAGACGTCGTAGTCGACGACGACGGGCGCGTGGTCGCTCCACCGCTGGTCCCACGCGGGCGCGCGGTCGACCGAGTACGACAACACGGATGACGCTAGCGCGGGCGTCGCGAGGTGGTAGTCGATGCGCCACCCCGTGTCTGTGTCGAACGCCTTGCCCCGCTGTGACCACCACGTGTAGGGGCCGTCGACTTCGCCAGCGGCTTGGCGGCCAACATCCATCCAGCCGAGCCCCGGGCCGACCGAACCGTCAGCGCCCTCAACCTGAGCGCCGAGTGGGCCCAGGAGTCGGTCGAAATACGCGCGTTCTTCTGGCAGGAATCCGGCGTTCTTGCGATTGCCCCGCCAGTTTCGAATGTCGAGTTCGCGGTGGCCCACGTTGAGGTCGCCGACGACAAGCGCCCGCTCGCTGTGTGCCGCGAGTTCAGCGAAGCGCACGGTCATGGCGTCGAGAAACTTGAACTTTTCGACTTGCTTAGGGCTGCCGACTTCGCCCGAGTGCACGTAGGCGCTCACGACCGTGAGAGGTGTGCCGCCCACGAGAAAGTCGGCCTCGAGCCAGCGGCCCGCGCTGTCAAAGTCGTCGGCACCTAGGGCAAGCCGGTGGGTGACGGGTGCTACGCGCGACGCGATGGCCACACCAGCTCGACCCTTCGCGGTCGCTGCATCGTGCAGGATTGTCCACTCGGTGCCGAGCAGATTTTCTACGTCTTCAGTGGATGCCCGCACCTCTTGCATCGCGAGAATGTCGACGCCACGAGCATCCAACCAGTCGCTCATGCCCTTTCGGTATGAGGCTCGAATGCCATTGGTATTCACGGAAGCGATGCGCACGGCCATGCGAAAAGACTACCGACTACGTGCGACGTCGAGCCCGCCCAGCCCGCCGGTAGAGTGGCCGTGGGCAACTTCGATGGAGAGGACCAATCAATGGAACTGCACGGAGTAGGAGTCGGTCGCGCGATCGCGGTTGGGCCGATTCTGAGGATGCCCGATCCCCTGCCCACGCCCGTCGAGGCACAGCATGGCGGCGACGCTGCCGCCGAATACGCGACCGTGCAGGAGTCGCTTTCTGCCGTCGCCGCCGAGCTCTCAGCCAAGGGTGCCAAGGCCGGTGGCGAGGCGAAAGACGTGCTCGACGCGGCATCCATGATGGCGCAAGATCCGACCCTCGCAGACGACGTCAAGGCGCGAATCGATGCGGGTACGACGGGCGAGCGCGCGGTCTTCGAAGCCTTCGCGGCGTTCCAGGAGATTCTCCTGGGCATGGGTGGTTACATGGCGGAGCGAGCGACCGACCTCGGCGATGTCGCGCAGCGGATCATCGCGCACTTGCGCGGAGTGCCGGCGCCTGGTGTGCCCACGAGCGACACCCCGTTCATCCTCGTCGCCCCCGATCTCGCTCCGGCAGACACGGCCCTTCTCGACCTAGACAAGGTGCTCGGACTCATCACTCGTGACGGCGGCCCTACGAGCCACACGGCGATTCTCGCTCGTTCGAAGTCGATTCCCGCGATCGTCGGGGTGACGGGAGCGCTCGAGCTCACGGATGGAACCCTCGTGATTCTGGATGCCGCCGCCGGCCTGGTGACGTCAGACCCCAATGACACTGCCGTCGACGAGGCGAACGCCCGAATCGCCGCACGCGCCGGGGCGGCCGCCATCCCGATTGTGGACGGCGCCCTCGCAGACGGAACCAAAGTGCCGCTGCTCGCGAACGTCGGCTCACCGAAAGACGGTCCCGAGGCTGTCGAGTTGGGCGCTGAAGGTGTCGGGCTCTTCCGCACCGAGTTCTTGTTTCTCGACTCGAAGACCGCGCCGACGGTCGCCGATCAGCAAGCGAAGTACACCGAGTTGCT
>JANOOQ010000277.1:0-1556 GCA_031421515.1 Leifsonia sp. | reverse complement strand
TACAGGTGACCTCGGCAGGAACTGTGTCCGTCACTGTTCCGACTGCGCTCGCGATCGGCGCGCACACCCTAGTCGCGCAAACCGCAGATAGCGCAGTAATCGGCTGGACACCCGTCTCGATTACGGCTCCCTTGCACCGTGGAAAAGGCAACCACTACGCCTACGGCCACTACAAAGTGCGAAAGTAACAGGAGTCGAGCGAGGCCATTCGGCGCGAGTGCATGGCCGCGCTCGCGCCGGAACGCCGCGCTCGGGGATTGACACCCCGCAGCCCTATGCTTAGTATTGCTAGGCATGAAGGGTGAATCACTCAAAGGCCACCTGGATCTATTGATCCTCGCCGTGCTCGTCGACGGCGCCAGACACGGCTACTCGATCATCGACGAACTCCGCGAACGCAGCGATGAAGCGTTCGACCTCGCCGAGGGAACCGTGTATCCCGTGCTCCACCGCCTCGAACGCGCAGGAGCACTCAGCAGCGAGTGGAGCGAGTCGGGCGGGCGACGTCGACGTATTTACAGCGTCACGGCATCCGGTCGGGCAAAACTTGTCGATGAACGATCGTCGTGGGAACAATTCTCGACCGCCGTCAGCGCAGTCGTGGGGAGGCAGCCATGGCCGAGTATGCCCTGATCGACTCCTACCTCGACGTCGTGAGTCGCCGACTCGAGTACCGGCCCGACGTCGTGGATCTTCGCGACGAACTGGCCGACCACCTTCTTGAATCCGCAAATCGCGCGATCGCCGCGGGGCTCGATCGCGAGTCCGCGCAACGGTCGACCCTGGGTCGCTTCGGCGACCCGAACATCGTGGCGGGCATGCTCGCCGCAGTCCCAACGAAAGGAATTGACATGGTTCATACACTCGGCCGCTCGGCCGGCATGCTCGCTCTTGTTTCGGCCGCCTTGTGGATCGTGGTGATCTTCGCGGGCTCGTACGGTCTGGTGGATTACCTCGACCGCACGTGGTCCACCGATGAATACATGTGGCAAAGCATCGTTCAGACACTCGCAGTGGTCAGCACGTCCGTCACCCTCGTCGCCCTCAATCTGCGCCACTCGCATCGACTGGATGCCCTCACGGGTGTCGTTCTCGCCGCAGCCGTCATCGCCTCCCTCGTCTCATTCGGGTTCGCTTGGGCGTTTCTCTTGTGGGGCACCTACCTCGCGGTTGCGCTAGCCGTCACGGTTGCACGGCTCCGTGGTGAGCCGGAGGTGCGCGGTGTCGTATCGGCTGCGCTCCTGATCGTGGTTCCCGTGTTGCTCGTGATCGGCTCGTTCTTCGGGCTACAAACACTCGTAAGTGAAGAGGGCGCGCCCTTCACTAGCCTCGTTGAGCGCCAGATCGATCTCGCGATGTTCATCGGAACCGCCGTCATCGCGGTGCTGCTCGCGACCGGGTTCGCCCTAATGGGGCTGCGCCTTCGCGCGGCGACTTCTGTTATGAGCGTGAAGGAGCCCGCTGCCTTCGCGTGACACACAGGCATTGCCGTTGCGCTCGCGCGGGTATTACGGACCCGCGCGAGCGCTACAGCGTCGCGCTGGTGCTCAGGATGC
>JANOOQ010000276.1:0-4686 GCA_031421515.1 Leifsonia sp. | reverse complement strand
CGGGGCATGCCTGTCTCGTTTCTTGGGGTACTGACCGGCCCAGCGCTCGCACGCGCTTACGCGAGCTTCGACATCTTTGTTCACACGGGAACGGAAGAGACGTTCGGCCAGACCGTACAAGAGGCTCACGCGAGCGGACTTGCCGTGGTAGCGCCGCGCGCCGGTGGACCGATTGACCTCGTTGATCACGCAGTGAATGGGCTTCTCTTCGGTCCCGACGACGACCTCGAGCTCCGCACTCATGTCGAGACGCTCGTGACGGATTCGACGCTGCGCTCGCGCATGGGCGAGGCCGGTCGGCGCGCCGTGCTCGGCAGATCGTGGGACGGAGTTTGCGGCGAACTCGTCGGGCACTATGAGGCGGTAATCAGCGAACGAACGTCCGTTCTTTCTTGAGCGTCAGGCGCCCGTGAGTTCGAGCGTTCGTTTGAGCCGAATAGTATTGAACCGTCTGAAGTAAAGACGTCGTCGGCCGGGAGATTCGGCCTTGACACCACTCAAGGAGGGTTCGCCGTGCCAGATAAATCGGCGGGTGCCCTGGCAAGCGAGTCGCTCGCCGCACCCAAGATTCGCATGCCTAAACGGCCAGCCGGCACGCTGTATCGAGGCCGCGAGGGAATGTGGTCGTGGGTGCTGCACCGCATCACTGGCGTCGCCATCTACTTCTTCTTGCTCGTGCACATTCTTGACACATCACTTGTGCGGGTGAGCCCCGAGGCGTACAACATCGTCATCAACACCTACAAGACTCCGCTCATGGGGCTCGGCGAGATTGCGCTCGTCGCTGCGATTGGGCTCCACGCCCTCAACGGGTTGCGCATCATCCTCATCGACTTCTGGGGCTGGGGCACACGCCACCAGAAGTTCATGTTCTACGTCGTGATCGGTCTGTGGCTCGTTCTGCTCGCGGGCTTTATCCCTCGCCAGCTCATGCACATCTTTGGGGGCGACCAGTGACCACGATCGAAGCACCGAGAAGCGCAACTCCACGAAAGCGGCGCGGCATCAATTGGGAGAAATGGGGCTGGATCTTCATGCGCGCGAGCGGCGTCGTGCTCGTCGTGTTGATCTTCGGCCACCTCTTCGTGAACTTATTCGCGGGCGAGGGCGTCAAGGCGATCGACTTCGCGTTCGTCGCTGGAAAGCTCGCCGACCCGTTCTGGGTTGTGTGGGACACCTTGTTGTTGTGGCTCGCTCTGATCCACGGCGGCAACGGCATGCGCTATCTCATCAACGACTACGCGACTAACCCGCGCGTGCGACGCGTGCTCCTCACCGCGGTCGCCGCATCCACCGCTGTACTCCTTATTTTGGGAACCCTTGTGATCTACACCTTTGACCCGTGCCCCGCCGGCGCCGCTGCCGAGCTCCTCCCCAGCTTCTGCCCGGTGCCCTGATGGCCGAGTTTGAGGATGGCGCCGTAGTCGACGGCGTGCACTACCACCAGCACGAAATCGTGATCGTCGGAGCTGGTGGAGCCGGGATGCGCGCAGCCATCGAGGCCGGACCGCACGCTCGCACGGCCGTAATCTCCAAGCTCTACCCCACTCGGTCCCACACAGGAGCCGCTCAAGGTGGCATGGCCGCAGCGCTCGCGAACGTCGAGGACGACAACTGGGAGTGGCACACGTACGACACTGTCAAGGGCGGTGACTACCTCGTCGACCAAGACGCTGCCGAGATTCTCGCGAAAGAAGCGATCGACGCGGTCATCGATCTCGAAAACATGGGCCTGCCGTTCAACCGCACGCCCGACGGCAAGATCGACCAGCGCCGCTTCGGCGGTCACACGCGCGAGCACGGCAAGTCCCCCGTTCGACGCGCGTGCTACGCGGCCGACCGCACGGGTCACATGATCCTTCAGACGCTCTACCAAAACTGCGTCAAGCTCGGGATCAACTTCTTCAACGAGTTCTACGTGCTCGACCTGGTCATGACGGTTGTCGACGGAGTCGAGCAGCCGTCTGGCGTTGTCGCCTACGAACTTGCGACGGGCGATCTACACGTCTTCCAGGGCAAGGCCATCATCTTCGCGACGGGCGGCTTCGGCAAGATTTACAAGACCACGTCGAATGCACACACGCTCACGGGCGATGGCGTCGGAATCATTTGGCGCAAGGGCTTGCCGCTTGAAGACATGGAGTTCTTCCAGTTCCACCCGACGGGTCTCGCAGGGCTCGGCATCCTGCTGTCTGAGGCGGCTCGTGGCGAGGGCGCTATTCTGCGCAACGCCCTCGGCGAGCGCTTCATGGAGCGCTATACCCCCACGCTCAAAGACCTCGCGCCGCGCGACATCATCGCCCGGTCAATGGCGCTCGAAGTTCGCGAGGGCCGCGGTGCCGGTCCTGACAAGGACTATCTTTACCTCGACATCACGCACCTCGAGCCCGCCGTGATCGACGAGAAGCTCCCGGACATCACCGAGTTCGCTCGCACCTACCTCGGGGTAGAGCCGTACACCGAGCCCGTTCCCGTGCTGCCGACCGCGCACTACGCGATGGGGGGCATCCCGACGACTGTCAACGCCGAAGTGCTGCGCAACAACACCGAGACCGTCAATGGACTTTACGCAGCGGGCGAGTGCGCGTGCGTATCCGTGCACGGCTCGAACCGACTCGGCACCAACTCGCTCCTCGACATCAACGTGTTCGGCAAACGCGCGGGCAAGAACGCTGTCGCGTATGTCAAGAACGCACCGTGGGTGCCGTTGCCGGATGACCCCGCCGCCGGCGTACGGTCGATTCTCGACATGGTCCGCAGTGGAGACGGCACCGAACGCGTCGCGGTAATCCGCAAGGAACTGCAGGAGTCGATGGACCGCAACGCGCAGATCTTCCGCACCGACGAGAGCCTCGAAGAAGTCACCAAGCTCATTGAGTCGCTTCGCGCGCGCTACCGCAACATCCAGTTGCAAGACAAGGGCAAGCGATTCAACACCGATTTGCTCGAAGCCATCGAGCTCGGTTTCTTGCTCGATCTCGCCGAAGTGCTCGTGTTCTCGGCGCGATCGCGCAAGGAGAGCCGCGGCGCCCACATGCGCGAGGATTACCCCGAGCGCGACGATAAGAACTTTCTCGCGCACACGATGGCATACCTTACGGGCGACCCGATGTCTGACGACGCGAGAGAGCACATCCGTCTCGACTTGAAACCAGTCGTGATTACGAACTACCCCCCGATGGAGCGAAAGTACTGATGACTGTCGTAATGGAGCCCGAGGTCATTCCGACCTATATCGCGACCCTCATCATTCGACGGTTCGATCCCGAGGTCGACGCCGAGCCGCGCTGGCAAGACTTCGATGTTGAGTTGCGAGCGACCGATCGAGTGTTGGATGCACTGCACAAGATCAAGTGGGAGCAAGACGGTTCTCTCACCTTCCGTCGATCGTGCGCTCATGGCGTGTGCGGCTCGGACGCCATGCGCATCAACGGACGCAATCGGCTCGCGTGCAAGACCCTCATCAAGGATCTCGACCTCTCGCAGCCGATCTACATCGAAGCGATCAAGGGACTGCCGCTCGAGAAGGACCTCATCGTCGACATGGAGCCGTTCTTCGACTCCTTCAAGGCGGTGAATCCGTTCCTCATCGCGGGGTCGACACCCAAGGACGGCAAGGAGCGCAAGCAGAGTCCCGTCGAGCGCGCACGGTTCGATGACACGACCAAGTGCATCCTGTGCGCCGCGTGCACCTCAAGCTGCCCTGTGTTCTGGACCGACGGGCAGTACTTCGGCCCCGCCGCGATCGTCAACGCGCACCGGTTCATCTTCGACTCACGTGATGAGGGCGCCGCGGTTCGCCTCGACATCCTCAACGACAAAGAAGGGGTGTGGCGATGCCGCACAACCTTCAATTGCACCGACGCGTGCCCGCGTGGCATTCAAGTGACTCAAGCGATCGCAGAGGTCAAGCAAGCGATCCTGCGCGGCCGCCCGTAGGGTGCGCCATTAGGCGGAGTGGGCTGCGGCTCGCGCGCCCGCGGCGGTCGACGCACCGAGTGCAGCGTCTGCCTTCGCGCGCGCCTGTTCGAGCGTGACGGTCGCTAGCTCGGCGCGGACATCCGCTAGAGCAGCAGGCGTCATCGACAAAGTGCTCGCTCCGAGACCGACGAGCACGACGGCCAGTTGCGGGTCGGCCGCGGCCTCGCCACAAATTCCCACGCCCTTGCCTGCGGCCGCGCCTGCGTCGCCAAGCATCTTGACGAGTCGCAGCACGGCTGGATGCCACGGGTCTTGGTAACTCGCAACGGAGCCGAGCATGCGGTCCGCCGCCAACGTGTACTGGGTCAAATCGTTCGTGCCGATGGACACGAAGTCGGCCGCGGCTAAGACCTGATCGGCCATGACTGCGAGGGACGGCACTTCTGCCATCACCCCGACGACCTTGAGCCCGAGCGCTTTGCCGAGCCCGACGAAGTACTTCGTCTCGTCTGCGTCGGCGACCATGGGTGCCATGACCCACAACTCGGCTTCCGTGGCATCTTGCGCACCCTTGAGGGCCGTGAGCTGATCGAGCAGAATCTGTTCGCTCGCTCGGAGCGCGCGCAACCCTCGGAGCCCGAGGGCCGGGTTCTCTTCGTGGGCGGCGTTGAGAAACGCGAGCGGCTTGTCGGCGCCCGCATCGAGAGCTCGAACGACGACTTTCTTACCGGGGAAGTACGAGAGCAACTCGGTGTACTTCGCTTG
>JANOOQ010000275.1:0-2884 GCA_031421515.1 Leifsonia sp. | reverse complement strand
CTGTGCTGAGGCGATCGGCGGCATCGACCGTCACGGTATTGGCCGTGCCGAGGGGGTCTTGATTGTCGACAACCATAAGCGGCAACTCGAGCCGATCGGCGAGTTCGTTCGTCATGGGAGCGCAAATGAACCCCGAGGTGTGGCGGATGGTCCACGCGAGCCACTCTTGCGTGGCGCTTTGCGCCGCGAGAATCACATCTCCCTCGTTTTCGCGGCTTTCGTTGTCGGCGACGATGATGGGTCGACCCAAACGAAGTGCTTCGAGTGCTGCTGGGATATCGGCGAGACTCATGACTCGCTCCTTTCGATTAGCCGCGCCACGTGGCGGGCAAGAATGTCGCTTTCGATGTTGACGAGATCGCCCGTCGTGAGCGAGCCGAGGGTTGTCGCGACGATCGTCTCGGGAATGAGCGATACCTCAAACCAGTCGTCGCCCACGGGGCCGACGGCGCTCACGGTGAGCGAGACTCCGTCGACAGCGATGCTGCCCTTGCGAACGACAAGGCTCGCGAGGTCGCTTGCTATGGAGAAGCGGATTACTCGCCAGGCTGAGCCTTCCGTGACGCTGAGCACTTCGCTCGTGCCGTCAACGTGCCCTTGCACGACGTGCCCGCCGAGGCGGCTGTCGACACGCGCTGCTCGCTCGATGTTGACGCGTTGGCCGGGAGTTACGCTGCCGAGCGTCGACATATCGAGCGTCAAGTACATGAGGTCGGCCGTAAACCAATCCGGCCCTTGGTCCACGACGGTGAGGCACACTCCGCTCACCGAGATCGAGTCACCGTGACTCGCGTCGGAGACCCCGAGGGGCGCGCGAACCGTGAGCCTCGCGGCATCCGCAGTGCGAGAGAATTCGACGATCTCGCCGAGTTCTTCGATGATTCCCGTGAACATGGTTATGCCTGCCCTTGTCGTGTTGTGGACGGTCTTGCTATGACGAGCACGTCTTCGCCGAGCTGTTCGATTGCGACGACGTGAAGCTCGTGCGCTTCGCTCATGGTCGAGACTCCGATGTCGGTCACGGCAGTGCTCGGTCCGCCGATCAGCTTGGGCGCAAGGTAGATGAGGTACTCGTCGACGAGTCCCTCCGCGATGAACGCGCTCGCGAGAGTCGGGCCGCCCTCGACGAATACTCGACGGATGTCGCGCGCAAAGAGATCTCGAAGCACGTCGTCGATCGGCTGCGAGCCCGTGACGACAAGCCCCGCGGGGTGCCCCCGCAGTTTCGCGTCGGCGGGTATCTCGCGAGACCCCATGACGACCGGCAGCGGCTGGCGCTCGAGTAGCTCGCCGCCGTCGCCTCGCGCCGTGAGCGATGGGTCGTCGGCGAGCACGGTGCCCGTGCCCACGACGATGGCATCCGCTGCTGCGCGCTGCTCGTGAACACGTTGGCGCGATGCGGTCCCCGTGATCCATTGGCTCGAGCCGTCTGCCGCGGCTGTGCGGCCATCGAGGCTCGAGGCCCACTTGAGCGTCACGTACGGTCGACCGAGTCGCGTGGCGGTGAGCCACTCGTGGAGGAAATCCGTTGCTTCCACGCCGAGCACTCCAGGCACGACTGTCACGCCCGCTTCCGCGAGCCGAGCGCTTCCGCCCCCAGCGGCACTCGGGTCGGCGACGGCGAAGACGACGCGCGCGACTCCCGCGGCGATGAGTGCTTCGCTGCACGGCCCCGTGCGGCCCGTGTGGTTGCACGGCTCGAGCGTCACGACCGCAGTGAGTCCGCGAGCATCGTCAACGCGCGAGAGGGCGTCGATCTCGGCGTGCGGGGTACCGGCGCCGTGGTGCCAGCCCTCCGAGACGATGTGACCGTCCGGGGCGAGAAGTACGCAGCCCACTTGCGGGTTTCCACCCGTCGAGGGGGAGTGGCCGGCGAGCTCGAGCGCGCGACGCATCGCGGTCTCGAGTTCGTCAGCAACTGGCTGAGCCTCTGCGGCGGTCATCCCGTGTCCTCGTCTGATTGGGACGGACTCCGGGGTTGGTCGATGAATCGGCAAGGCCGACTCAACCGTGCTACCTCTCATCCGGACTGAGGTGCCATTGCTGACACCATTACCGTCGGTCCCGGAATTCCACCGGCTCAGCCCAACTTTCGTCAGGTTCGCGGACTATCACCGCCGGTTCGGACTTTCACCGACCCCGGAGCACGTACTTTCTAATTACGAGTGTAGTAACCGAAGCTGTGGACGAGCTATTCCAGGGGGAGAGCTTGGCCAGAAATTGGATCTAGCGGTCGCGCCCCGCACCATTCGCTGCCGTGACGGTGAACATCGTGGGTTGTTCGAATCCGTGCTCCGCGAATGCGCCGTCGATCGCCACCTGAATGCGCGAGATGCCGGATGACGGCACGAGCGCGATCGCGGCACCCCCGAAGCCGCCGCCCGTCATTCGAGCGCCGATGGCTCCGTTCGCTTGCGCGGTTTCGACCGCGAGGTCGAGTTCGGGCACGCTGATCTCGAAGTCGTCGCGCATCGAAACGTGCGAGGCATCTAAGAGTTCGCCGATTGCGAGTGGTCCCGAGGCGCGCAGGGCGTCGACCGTGTCGAGCACGCGCTGGTTCTCGGTCACAACGTGTCGCACGCGGCGGAACGTCTCGTCGTCGAGCAGGTTGCGTGCTCGCGGCAGATCGGCGACCGTGACGTCTCGCAGCGATGCGACTTCGAGCGTGCGAGCTCCGAGCTCGCAGGATGCCCGCCGAGCCGAATACCCGCCCGTGGCGTGTGAGTGGGATACCCCCGTGTCGATGATGAGCAGTTCGAGCCCCGCCTCTGCGAAACCCAACTCGACGAGTTCGGCGTAGAGGCTCTGGCAATCGAGAAAGACGGCGTGGTCGATCTGACCGAGGATCGAGGCGGATTGGTCCATGATTCCCGTGGGCGCGCCA
>JANOOQ010000274.1:0-5627 GCA_031421515.1 Leifsonia sp. | reverse complement strand
GCAGCGCGGCGCCGCCCGGCGCAGATTCACCCGGCGAGGATTTGCCTGGTGCGGGTGCAGCAAGCGGGCACGGTGTAGGCGAGTGCTTCATCGGCTCGTTCGAGTTCGTCGATTGTGCGTCGCCACACGAAGCCGAGATCGTATCCACTTTTACCGATTTTGACATCAATACCGAAGAAGGCCTGGTTGCCGCCGATGCCCAATGTGGCATCGACACAATCGCCTTTCTGGGTGCGAGTTCACTGCCCGACGCCTACCGTTACGGAATTTACGGGGATGGAGCCACGACTCTGTGCTACGCGGGCCTCAAGGATGGGTCACCCACAACCGGCAGTCTGCAAGGGGTCGGTGGATAGTCGCGGCAGCGCGGATACGCTGGGATCGTGACCAACTTTTCACTGAGCGACGATCTTGCCCTTGCGCTAGCGCTCGCGGCCGAGGCCGACCTTATTTCACTCGATCGCTACAACGCCGTTGACCTTGTCGTCACGACCAAGCCTGACCGAACTCCCGTGACGGATGCCGACCAAGCCGTCGAACGATCGATCAGGTCGGGCATCGCCTCGGCACGCCCCGACGACTCGATCCTGGGCGAGGAATATGGCACAGAGGGAAGCGGCTCGCGTCAGTGGATCATCGATCCGATCGACGGCACGGCCAACTTCTTACGCGGCGTTCCGATTTGGGGCACCCTCATTGCGCTCGCGATCGACGGCGTTCCCGTGGTCGGAGTCGTGAGCTCGCCCGCTCTCGGCAAGCGGTGGTGGGCGGCATCCGGACACGGCGCGTGGGGCGCAGCACACGGGGAAGAGCCGCGCCGCCTCGCAGTGAGCGGCGTGAGCAAACTCGCCGACGCTTCGCTCAGTTACAACAGCCTCAAAGGCTGGGACGACGAGGGTCGACTTGACGACGCCGTCGCTCTCTCGCGAGCCGTGTGGCGTTCTCGCGCGATCGGCGAAATGTGGTCGTACATGCTTCTCGCCGAGGGAGCAATCGACATCGTTGGTGAATTCGACTTGCAACCGTACGACATGGCCGCGCTCATCCCAATCATTGAAGAAGCGGGCGGTCGATTTACCGCGATGAACGGCGAATCTGGGCCGTGGAACGGAAACGCAATTGCAACAAACGGCCTCCTGCACGACGAGGTATTGGCATTGTTGGTTCGCTAGGCTCTGAGCCGAGGAGTGTTTTTCACACCACCCGAAAGAGAGAGACGACAATGACGATCACTTCATCCCCGTGGGGCCGCGCGATCGCGGTCACCACTCTCGCAGCGGCCACATTCGCGCTCGCGGGTTGCAGCTTGCTCGGCAATGTCGTCGCGAATGACGATCCGGGCACAGACACCGGAACAGGAACCGATACCGACGTGTTCACTATCGTCATCGGCGATTGCCTGAACGATGGCAGCGTCGAACGCGAAGTCAGCACCGTGAAGCGCATCGACTGCGCTGAACCTCACGACAGCGAGGCATACGCATCGATCATGATGACGGACGGCGCGTTCCCTGGCGACCAAGCGGTGCAAGATCAGGCGATCGCAGACTGCACGACCGAATTCAGCGCGTTCGTTGGACTCGACTACGAAGCATCGATCTACAACTTCTCGTACTACTACCCGACTGCGGACAGCTGGGCGCAGGGCGATCGTGAGATCCTTTGCCTCATCATCGACGAGGCCGGTAAGACGACAGGATCGCTCGCGGGGATCGCTCGCTAGCTCGATTCACTCGGCTCCGGCCACATCGTGAGTACTACGTTGCCCTTTTTGCGACCCGTGTCGACATAGGCGTGCGCAAGCGCGGCATCGTCGAGTGGGTAGCGGCGGTCAATGAGCGGCGTGAAGGCCTCTTCGCGCACGAGGTCGGCAATGACCTCGAGGTCGGCGGTCTTCTGGATCGCGGATCGCAATCCAGTGAGAGAGATCGCAGCTCGCTTGCCCGGGAAGATTGATGTCCAGAGCATTTGAGGGCCGATCGCGAGCGACGGCACGGTCGTCAGGTAAGTTCCGCGGGGCTTGAGTGCTTTGCGAGACTGTGAGAAAGAGCTTTTGGCGACGGCGTCGAAGATCACGTCGAACGCGCGTTTGGCTCGCGTGAAGTCCTCCGAAGAGTAGTCGATGACAAAGTCGGCGCCGAGACTCTTAACGAGCTCAAGGTTGGACGTGCTCGTCACGGCCGTGACGATCGCGCCCATGTGTTTCGCGAGTTGTACCGCGGCGCTTCCGACACTCCCGGATGCCCCGTTTATGAGAATGTGTTGTCCCTGCTGTAGTCGAGCCGTATCTCGCAGAAACGGAATCGCCGTGAGCGGGCCCTCCGTGAGAGCGACGGCCGTGGCGTGATCGAGCCCCGCGGGCGCTATCGCGATGGCCTGAGTCTCCGCCACGCACACGTACTCCGCGTGCGCTCCGAAAGCTTCGACGATGCCAAAAACCCGGTCACCGATCGAGAATCGAGTGACTCCCTCGCCGACAGCCTCCACGACTCCTGCGAACTCGGAGCCCAGGATCGCAAACCTCGGTTTCGAAAACCCGAAGTAGAGCCGAGCGAATGCTGGCGTCCCACGGCGAGCCGTCGAGTCGGTCGAGGCGACGAGGGCGGCGAAGTTCTTGACGAGTACCTCGCCAGGGCCCGCTACGGGGATCGGAACATCCGTCATGGTGACGACTTCGGGCGGACCGTATCGTTCAAACGTCATCGCGCGCATTATTGGTTATCTCCGAGCGGGTACTGAAACACGTCGTCGAGCGGCACGGAAAAGACCCCGGCGATCTGGAATGCGACCTCGAGTGAGGGCGAGTATCGACCCTGCTCGATCGCGATTATCGTTTGGCGCGTTACACCGATTCGATCGGCGAGTTGCGCTTGAGTCATCTCGTTGTGCGCAAAGCGCAGCTGGCGAATTGTGTTGGTGACTCTCGTCGGCTTGACCACGCTCACACGCCCTTGCGGTACGAGACGAGCTTGACGACGGATGCAACGATGGCGGCAAGTACCTCGGCGAGGTAGATCGAGTTCGCGATCCAGAACGGCTCGGCCTCGAGCATCGCGAGCGCGAGCGGACCGATCACGAGTGCTCCCAGCACGACGTAACCGACCGAGTCGCCACGACGACCAACGTGCTTGTCCCGCTCATCCGTCACAGACGAGCGCGACACGATTGACACCGCGATTGAGCCGACGATCGCGACGGCGATCGCGAGCCCGATCGCCGTGATCATGGGAATGATGAAATCGATCTCACCGACGGGCGTGCTCGGCACCTGCCCGAGAATCGTTGTGAAGTAGATCGCAGGAATTACCATTGCGAGCACCAGGTAGGTCCAAGTGTTCTTTTGTTCGAAAGACATTGTGAGCTCCTTGTGTAAAATAACTTTGACATAGCTAATGTAAGTGAACCCATACATCTTGTCAAATATTATTTACACGGATGCTCAAACAAAAACTCAACAACGCGATAGCGACCTGTGCTCATTGCACGTGGTGGAGATGGGGGGAATTGAACCCCCGTCCACTGCTGTAATTCCACGCCTTCTACGGGTGTAGCTCGTTATACGTTCTACTCGGCCCTGACCTTTGCTACGAGCATCTAGGTCAACAGGCCCAGCCAGAGTGCAAGTCCCGCGCAGCCCTCAGGCGTAACTGCGCAGCAATCTCTCTAGATAACGCCAGGAACCGGGTAGAGAGCATCCCCGGGCTGACGGACCTTTAGGGCTCGTTGCTGCTAGGCAGCAAGAGCGAGGTCAGTGCGCTTAACGTTGGCACTTATGTTTTGCAGAGGTCGTTTACGAGATAACCCTGCATCCTCGACCCGCTTCTCGTAGTTTTGCAGGCAATGTCGAAACCGATCATCCCCATGCGTGGGCCGCTATCGCGCTATTGAGTTGTCAATCGCCGCCCGAGGGCAGCCTTTGATTGTACGCCTCAATACTGCTACCTGCCACCACGAGTTCGCTTGGCAAGATCGACTCACGACTACCGAGGGAGCACTCATGGCCGACACGATAATTACCGTTCGGGGCGAACACTCGGCGTGGTACCCTGCGGAGCGCGCTACTGCTTCCGTCGCGGTACACGTCGACGGGCCCAAGCGCGACATCGTATTCTCGAAGGCCGTGGCCGCGTCAGAACCATTCGCAGTCTTGTCGAACCGCTCGCTGCCTCGACCACCGCGCCGGTCACGTGGTGGACCTCCGATAGCGTGCGCGTGTGGTCGGAACGCCCGTGGAGCAACGACGGCAGACAGCTCCCCCTCGTCTACCACTCCGCAATCGACTTCTCCGTGAAGTTTGGCGATTTCGATGCGCTATCGACCTGGATCGAATCGGTCGCAGCAGTCGAATTTGCTACCGTCGGCTCGATCGTGTGGGGCCACACGGATGCAACGCGCAAGACCGTGACGGACGATGTGCGCGCGGCAGCTGTTGCCGACGCCGTCGCCAAGGCGACGACCTTCGCGCGCAGCGTCGGACTCGGCGCGGTGACCGCCCTCGCCCTCGCCGACCCCGGAATGCTGGGGAACGCCGCGAGCGGCGGGGGCGATGAGGTATCCCCGGTATTCCGAGGCGCCATGAAGATGCAAGCGTTCGATGGCGGCGGGCAGCCGACGCTCGCACTCAAGCCAGAAGAAATTGTCGTGGCATCCGCTGTGGATGCTCGCTTCTCGGCGCACTAACTACTCGTTGAGGTTCTTGCGCGCGGACATCGCGCGATCAGCCTCGCGCTTGTCTTGCCGCTCGCGAAGGGTCTGCCGCTTGTCGTACTCGCGCTTGCCCTTCGCGACCGCGAGCTCGACTTTCGCGTTCCCGTCGAGAAAGTAGATCGACAGCGGAACGAGAGTGTAGCCGCCCTCTTTCACCTTGTTGTGAATCTTGAGGATCTGCGCCTTATGCAACAGCATTTTGCGCTTGCGCCGGGGCGGATGGTTGTTCCACGACCCCTGGTTGAACTCGGGAATGTGCACGGCATCGAGCCACGCCTCGCCGCCGTCGATGTAGCCATACCCGTCAACAAGGCTCGCTCGACCCGCGCGCAACGACTTGACCTCGGTACCTGTGAGCACGAGGCCGGCCTCGTACGTGTCCTCGATCGTGTAGTCGTGGCGTGCTTTGCGGTTGCTGGCAACAACCTTTTGGCCGCGTTCCCTGGGCATGTCTCTCTCCGTCAGTGTGCCCGATTGGGCAGCCCGTCAGTCTAGCCTGCAGACGCGCGCGCGAAAAGCTAGACCTTGAGATACCTGCTGATGGCGACTCCAGCGGATGCCGCAGCGAGGGCAGCACCGACGACGACAAGTATCGGCACGACAACGAGCGCGTCGCTCAGGCCCACGAGAGTAGTCGTGGACTGCAGCGTCGTCGACAAGTATCCCTGCACGAAGAACTGCACGATCGCGACAATAGCGATGCCCGCGAGCACCGAGCCAATGAGCGCAGCAAAAACTCCCTCGAGAATGAAGGGCGTCTGGATGAAGCGGTTTGACGCTCCGACGAGTCGCATGATTCCGAGCTCGCGTCGGCGCGAGAACGCACTCAGCCGAATGGTCGTCGCAATGAGGAGCACCGCAGCAACGAGCATGAGCGCAGCGACCCCGATGGCCGTATAGCTCGCGGCGTTGAGTACGGC
>JANOOQ010000273.1:0-3694 GCA_031421515.1 Leifsonia sp. | reverse complement strand
ACAGCGCAGCAACCGCCTTCGTCGAAGGCAAGTCGCCTACCGAGAGGGAGTTGATGACGTGAAGACGCTCGCCGCGCGCGCGGTCAGACAATGCTCCGCGAAGTGCGGCCGCAATCATCTTCTTGGGGGTGCGCTGCGAGTAGTCACGCGGGTGGGGTCCGTGAACGATTCCGCCACCGCGCATTTGAGGAGCACGAATCGAGCCCTGACGAGCGCGACCGGTTCCCTTCTGCTTGAACGGCTTGCGGCCGGCTCCCGAGACTTCACCGCGACGCAGCGTGTTGTGCGTGCCCTGTCGAGCTGCCGCGCGCTGAGCTACGACTACTTGGTGAATGAGCGGAACGTTGGTCTGCACGTCGAACACCTCGGCGGGAAGATCGACCGAGTCGACCTTCTTGCCCTTGGCGTCGATTACGTCAATTGAGGTAGCCATTCGACTAGGCCCCCTTCACTGCATTGCGAACGAAAACGATGCGACCACGAGCTCCGGGAACCGCGCCCTTGACGAGAAGGATGCCCTTCTCGAGGTCGACCGAGTGGACGGTCAGGTTGAGCACGGTGACGCGTTCGCCACCCATACGGCCCGCCATGCGCATGCCCTTGAAGACGCGGCTGGGGGTCGAGGATGCACCGATCGAGCCGGGCTTGCGGTGGTTGCGGTGCGAACCGTGGCTCGAAGACACACCCTTGAAGTTGTGGCGCTTCATGACACCGGCGAATCCCTTGCCCTTGCTCGTGCCGACGACGTCGACCTTCTTGCCGGGCTCGAAGATGTCGACAGTCAGCTCTTGACCGAGGCTGTAGCCCGAGGTGTCACTCGTGCGCAGCTCAGTCAAGTGACGGCGCGGCGTGACGCCGGCCTTGTCGAAGTGGCCCGTGAGGGGCTTGGTGACCTTGCGGGGGTCGATCTGGCCGTACGCGATCTGCACGGCCGTGTAGCCATCGATCTCTTGCGTGCGCAATTGCGTCACAACGTTGGGCGTGATCTCGACGACGGTCACGGGAACGAGCTTGTTGTTCGCATCCCAGACCTGCGTCATACCGAGCTTCTTGCCCAGTAGACCCTTGGTCGACTTGTAGTTAGACATGGTTCTTCCTCAGCCCTAGAGCTTGATCTCGATGTTGACGTCTGCAGGCAGGTCAAGTCGCATGAGCGAGTCGACAGCCTTAGGCGTCGGATCGATGATGTCGATGAGCCGCTTGTGGGTGCGCTTTTCGAAGTGCTCGCGGCTGTCCTTGTACTTATGAGGAGAGCGAATCACTGCGATGATGTTCTTCTCGGTCGGAAGCGGCACCGGGCCAACAACCGTGGCGCCCGCGCGGGTCACCGTGTCGACGATCTTGCGCGCCGAAGAGTCGATGACCTCGTGGTCGTACGACTTCAGTCGAATGCGGATCTTTTGTCCCGCCATGACTTCACTCTCTTTCTTTAGTACTCAAGGACTTCGCAGTACGGCGCTCGCGTCCAAAGAAGCGAACCCGGCATGCTCAGCACTTCTGCTTTCGCACCACTGTTTATCTGTCAAATTAGGTCGTTACTCAACGCTCAACACTGAGTTGAGTGTGGGCGGCACGCCGCACACACCATTGCCCGGTGTGGGAGTTGATGAATCTTGGTTCTGCTTCCCGCGGCCTAGCCTCGAGCGCTTCTGCGCTGGACTATGCACTGCCTGGAAGTGATTCACGCGCCGCAGCACGGAAGTGTTGAACTAGAAGAGTTTGCCACACCCGGGCAATTGCTGCAACCCGGGCGTGTCGCGCATCACGTCGCGGTGTCTGGCGGCGGTGTTGCGGGCGCCCGGCGCGGTGCAATTCGGATGATTCTGCGCACGCCAATCGTCGCAATCGTGGCCGCGCTCACGAAGATCACCCCCGCTTGTACGCCGAGGATCATGGCCGCTGGGTCTACTCCGCCCGCGCCCGCAGAAAGGATTGCGATCCACGCGAGATTGACGATTGCGCCGATGAGGGCGGCGAGAAACGTTCCCCCGATGCTCCAGCCCAAACCGCGCCGGCGGATGCCCCCGACGATGAGCAAGATCGCGAACGCCGCGATGCCGATGTCCATGAAGACGAGGATGAGGTGCGGTGCATCCACTGTGAAGGCTTGCGGAATCGAGGCGCCTTGCCACCACAAGAAGACGCCAGCGAACGCGAGCGCAAATACAACGGACAAGATGAGTTCGAAGAGCAACACAAAGACGACTTGACGCATGCGGGAAGCCTAGCCGCCCCAGACGCGACGAACGAGCGGTACCCCGGGGCGGTACGCGAGGTGCACGTATGTCGGTGCGTTGAGCAGCACGGCGTGAGCGCGCGATCCCGGCGTCAGTCGCCCGATGTCGGTGCGGCGTAGAGCGGCGGCTCCCCCGAGGGTTGCCGCGCGCAGGGCTTCGGCGGAGGTCATCCCCATGTCACGAACGGCGAGCGCGATGCACAAGGGCATCGACGTCGTATAGCTCGAGCCCGGGTTGAAATCACATGCGAGCGCGACGGTTGCACCCGCGTCGAGGAGGCGCCGGGCATCCGGCCAGGGTTGACGCGTCGAAAACTCGACGCCGGGAAGCAGAGTCGCGACGGTATCACTTGCGCCGAGCGCGTCGATATCGGTGTCGGACAAGAACGTGCAGTGATCGACACTCGCGGCCCCGAGTTCGACCGCGAGTTGTACGCCCGCTGATTCACTGAGCTGACCGGCGTGCACGCGCGCGCCGAGGCCTTTCGCGATTCCCGCAGTCAAAATGCGGCGGCTCTCGTCGACCGAAAAGGCTCCCGTCTCGCAAAACACATCGATCCACTTCACGAAGGGCGCACACGCCTCGAGCATCTCGCCCGCGACGAGATCGACATATTCGTCGCGATCGGCGCCGTCGGGAACGACGTGTGCTCCGAGAAACGTGACTTCGCTCGAAAGCTGGGACGCAAGGCGAACGCTCCGCAGCTCGTCTGCCACCGTGAGTCCATAACCGCTCTTGATCTCGATTGTGGTTGTGCCTTGCGCATGCGCTTCAGCGATGAGCCGCTTCGCGTTGTCGACGAGCTGTTCGTCTGTCGCGTCGCGCGTGAGTCGCACGGTGCGCCGGATACCACCGGCCTCATACCGTCGGCCGGCCATGCGGGCTTCGAACTCGTCGGCCCGATCGCCAGCGAACATGAGGTGACTGTGGCTGTCGACGAACCCCGGAATGACGCAGCCACCCTCCGCGTCGACGCGCTCATCAGCGGCAGGGGCAACGCGCGCCTCGCCCGCCCACACGACGATCCCGTCGTCGATCAGGAGCGCCGCTGCGGGCAGCTCGGGCCGTTCCTCGTCGTGCGTCACGAGGAGTCCGATGTTGTCGATGAGGGTCGTCGTCACCGCTCGGCCACCCCCGCGATGATCTCGAGCACGCACAGGGCGACGAGGCGAACCGTGCGCCCGTCGGGGGCATCGGCCGTGGCATCCACTTCTGTCAGGTCAATGGATGTCACGGCTGGGTGTGCCCCGGCCGCGCGTGCCGCGGCGCGCAACTCGATAGCGCTGATGCCGCCCGGCACCGAGGCGGGACATCCCGGCGCGACGGCTCGGTCGCACACGTCGACATCGAGGTCCACGTGCACTGGTCCTGCCCCGCTCGCGCGGTCGATAGCTTCACGCATAACATCGCCGAGCGACCGCGAGCGCAGTTCGGCTCGAGTGATGACAGTGATGCCG
>JANOOQ010000272.1:0-4686 GCA_031421515.1 Leifsonia sp. | reverse complement strand
GGTGAAAAAGAAAAAAAGATTAAAAAATCTCGTTATGCCGATAAAAAAGAACGCGACAAAGATTATTTAAATCGCCCAGAAATTCAAGAGGCGAGCAACTGCTGAAGGTGGGGCCTAGGGCCGCCCCGAGCAGGATGTCTCCGCCAACTCCCTTGCGACCGTGTGACGCGCTCAAGGCGGCGTTCGCACGATTCTGCAGCCCCGTGGCAGTCATGATTCGCTCCCACAAGTGAGGGAACACAAGCGTGATTCCGAACAGCACGAGAATGCCACCCGCAACGAGTTGCCACACGAATTGGGGCACGCCAAGCAAGGCGGTCGTGGCTTTGAGCAGGAGGGTGAAGACGATCACCGATACAGCGAGGCTCGCAGCGATCACAACCGGTCGGTACCACTGCTTCTCGGCGACCGCGGCGTCCGTGTCGCTGCGCACGATCGACCCACCCACAATGACCGGCAGGAGCGGCAAGACGCACGGAGCTGCGACGGTGAGCACGCCGGCGACGAACGATAGGAGTAGGAGCGCTGACATGAGCTAGAGCATCGCGTCGATCACGGCGCGAAGCGACGGTGTGTCGTACGCCACGAAACTCTGAAGGGCATTGCCCGCAGCATCCACCTCGACAAATGTGGTTTGAAGTGTCACGCCGTACTGCTGACGGAGCGCTTGGTTGCTGTCGTAGTCGACTTTGATGATCGTGACGTCGTCGGGAACACCGTCGGCGGCGATGTCGGCATCGATCGATCGGCACTGCGGGCACCACGCCGCGTGGAAGAACAGTAGGCGAGTGCCCTGCGCGTCGGCGATCGCGGTGTCGCTGTACTCGACGTACGTTCCCGCGACGGAAGCGGATGCATCATCCGTCGGTTGCTCGGTGGCGACTTCGGATTGCGTGGGAGCCGGAGCGGGCAGAGCGTCTGGCGTCGCGGGGCGCAAGAGCGCGAGGGCCGCTATCGCTCCACCAATCACGACGAGCAGAACGAGGGCGATGACGAGGATTCGCTTCATCCCACGAGCATGCCATGCTGTCTACCCCCGCCGGGTTCGCCGTGGTATTTTCACAGCGGCAATTCAGCCTGCGCCCTATGCCCACACGTCGTGCGTGCCTGAGAACGCACTCAAGTCGCCGTAGTCGACCTTGTTGCCGAACGTCGCGCGCTTGTAGCGAAGAAATACGACGAGAGCAGCTCGCTCGCGGTGTTCGAGTCGAATTTCGACGGCGTCGGTGCGCTCTTTGCTCAAGCGAGTGTTGATGACGAGAGCCGTGCAGTGAGCGACGTCGCGGGCTTGTCGCAAGTGACGAGTGGCATTGTCGATGAGCACGTCTGACTCGGGGTGCTTACCGAGCCCAGTCGTGTCAAGACCCACTTCCATCACCCGGCCGCCGTTGTCCATGACAATTGCGAAGGGCTCGAATTCAGCAGCTTGGGCAAGGTTCGACTGCGCGACCCGCAGAGCCGAGTCGAGAAGTCGATCCATTTCGGCCTGCGCGTCGGGGCTAACGTCGTCCCTCCACGAGTGCATAGGTAGACCGTACCGACTAGTTGGCCATGTTCGCTGGCGACACAACGGGGGTCATGGTGCCAACTTTGCTAAGAATTCCTTTAGAACCCGAGTGATTTCATCGCGCGCTTGAACGCTCGTGAGGCCTGAAGAACCATCTCCCGGCTGAACACCGTAATCCCCAAACCCCGCGTGGTTGAGCCCCTCGATTTCAACAAACTGAGCAGAATCGGGCAAGAGCAGTGCCGCTGCGTTTATCTTCTCCGCCGTGCTGAGTGCATCCGCACTCCCGGAAATTGAGAGCACGTCGAGCGGCTTTTCGGACAGATCGTTGGCGCAATAGCTAGCAAAAAGCACTAATCCCGCGACTTCTGGGTCATTTGCGAGCATGCACGCTCTCACTCCGCCGAGCGAGTGTCCGCCAACGAACCATCGTGAGACGTTAGGTGCGGCGTCCGTGAAGGTTGACAGCGGGCGCTGATCGAAGAAAGCGAGATTGAGTGTTGGCTTCGTGATCACCACCGTGACTCCGCTGCCTTCGACGATTCCCGAGAGCTTGAACATGTACGCGTATGGGTCGACTTTCGCGCCGGGAATGAAGACGAGCCCGTCGCCCGATGGCACCCCAACTGGGGTAATGACGATTGACGAATCTGTCGTGGAAATCGAGATTTCTGGGTTCGTCCACGCATCGATCGACGCAGGGCGTTCGCCGCGAAAAACCATGCTCGACCAGAACAGCACGGCGGTGACAGCGAGAACGCAAACGACGAGAACCACGACGGCCGTGCGGCCCGCGGCGCGGAGAAATCTGCTCATGTGCCTATCCTCCTGTACCCTCGCTCAATGGCCGAACGAATCGAAACACTCATCATTCTCGGCGCCGGCGGCGATCTCACCTCCCGTCTCCTCTTGCCAGGCATCGCGTCGTTCCTCGGTTCGGCTCGCTCGGCTGATCTAGTCGTGATCGGAGTCGACCGCGACGAGCGGACTCCCGCGCAATGGCGAAAGACCGTCACGACGGCTTTCGCTTCCGAGATGACACCCGCCGCGGAATCCGTCGCAGAGAAATCGCGGTACGTGAAAGGGGATGCCACCAATCCAGACGACTTGCGTCGCGTGCTCGCCGAGGCGACCGGCCGAATCGCGCTCTATTTTGCATTGCCCCCCGCGATCGCCGAACTCGCGTGTGAAGCGCTCGCAAAGATTGAGCTTCCGAGCGGGATTTGCCTCGCGCTAGAAAAGCCGTTCGGCACCGACCTCGCGAGTGCACAGTCGCTCAACCGACTTCTAGAGACGATGCTGCCCGAGACCCAGTTGTTTCGCGTTGACCACTTTCTCGGAAAATCGACCGTGCTCAATCTCTTGGGGCTGCGTTTCGCGAACCGAATCTTCGAGCCGCTCTTTTCGGCGCCCAACGTCGAGAAGGTTGAGATTACATTCGACGAGAGCCTCGCACTCGAGGGCCGCGCAGGCTATTACGACAAAGCGGGAGCGCTCGTCGACATGATCCAGAGCCACCTCTTGCTCGTGCTCGCTCTAGTAGCGATGGAGCCGCCCTCGTCGGTCGACGCCGACGACTTGCGCGGAACGATGGCGCAACTCTTGCGCGCAACGAGGCCGTGGAAAAAGAACGGCACGTCGAGCCGCCGAGCGCGCTACGGCAAGGGCACGCAAGCGGGCCGCGAGCTGCCTGCATACGTCGACGAAGCCGGCGTAGATCCCTCGCGTTCGACCGAAACGCTCGCCGAGATCACCCTCGCGATCGACAATTGGCGCTGGGCGGGAGTGCCCTTCACGCTTCGATCCGGCAAGGGCTTGGGCGAGTCAAGGCAAGAGATCGTCGTGACGTTTCGCGACGTGCCCCATCTCCCGACGGGGCTTACGGGCCTCGCAGGTCCTTCGCAATTGCGCATCTCGCTCAAGCCAGCGACGCTCGATCTTGATCTGCTCATCAACGGCGAGGGCGACCCTTTCACGCTCGACCGCACCGTGCTCCACACCGAACTACAAGCGGGCGAGTTGAGCGCATACGGCGAAGTCATCGACGGCCTGCTCGAAGGCGACCCCACGCTCTCGGTACGAGGAGACGTCGCCGAGGAGTGTTGGCGCATCGTCGCGCCCGTTCTCGCGGCATGGAAGCGCGATGCAGTGCCGCTCGAAACCTACCCGGCCGGCACGTCGGGCCCATGGGCGTAGCGTGAAGCCATGACTTCAATTTCACGCGCGAAAGCGGATGCCACGGCGCAAGCAACTCCCGAACACTGTTTCGCCGTGCTCGCCCCGATCGATCCGACGCTCTACTACCCCAAGTACGGCCCACTGCCCGCGGTAGTGGGTGTGCGCAATCAGTCCGGCGCGTGGGACACCCCCGGCCGCACTCGCACGCTCGACTTGTCCGACGGCGGCTGGGTCGTTGAGACGATCACGCGCTCCGAGCCTCCACTGCACTTCGACTATGCGCTGACCGAGTTTCAGAAGGTCTTCGGAGTGCTCGTGTCGAGCGCGCTCGCCGAGTGGAGTTTCGAGGCCGAGGGCGAGGGCACGCGCATCCACTGGACGTATTCGTTTCACGGGCTGCCGGGTCGCGGCTGGATCGTGAAACTCATCGTCTCGCTGTGGTGGGCGCCCTACATGCGCCGCGTCTTGCCGCCCATCGTCGCCGAGATTGAGCGAGGCTCGGCGCACTGATCGAGGCTCCGCGAACTGATTGACTAGCCGAGTGGATGCCGCACTCATCGCTCGCTTGAGAGCCGACCTCACGGCGGCCGACTTCACGGTCGACGCCCTCACTGCGTTGTGGGGGGAGGACGCGGCGGCGGCACTGCACCGCGCACAGCGAGTACCGGCGATCCGGGCGCTCACTCACGTCACACCGTTGTCGACGCTCGCGACGGTATTCGTGCTCGGTCTGCCCTCCGCCCATCTTGACTCGGCCTTGCCGACGCTTACGATCGCGGGAGCCGTCGAGCTCGGCCTTGTGTCGCCCGAGGGCGCTCCGCTGCTCGATGTGCGTCCGTACTCTGTTGTCGACGCGCGCGGCGTCGTGAGCTGGTGGATCGCGTCAGACCTCGGCGAGCTTGCGCTCGGCCACGCGATTGCCGAGCACCACGTATTGGGAGTGGGTGGGGCATCCACGACGCTCAGCGGACTCATGATCGCGGCGACCGTCGACCGCGCTC
>JANOOQ010000271.1:0-1841 GCA_031421515.1 Leifsonia sp. | reverse complement strand
TTTCGTTGCGAAACGAACTCGCGACGTCGAGCACGCTCGTTCCCACCTACGGGGTCGAAGGCTACTTCCGCGTCGCGGACGGCGTGGGTGAGGCACAAGCGATCGACGACCCGTTCTGGATCGTCTCCGTATCGACGGCGTTCACCGAGCCCGGCGAAGCCGAACCGATCATGGCGGCAGCGATTGAGGCGTTTTCTTAACCGAGCTGAATGAGCTGCGTACCGTCGTCGGTCGGCAATTCGTCGACGATCGCGAGCACTTCGATCTTGGTGAGTTTCAGATCGGCCCAGTGATTCGTGAGGAACGCGATGTCCGCGGCGTCACGGCCGGTTGAGATGCGGACCATGCTCTGCCGCGGTGCGAGACGCGTGGCATCCACTACCCACCACGCACCGTCGACGAAAGCCTCGGCGACGGCGTGGAAGTCCATCGGTGTGAGACCTGGCGCGTAGACGGCGACCATGCGAGCGGGCACATCGAGCGCTCGCAAGAGGGCAATCACGAGGTGTGCGTAGTCGCGGCACACGCCCTTGCGCGCGAGCAGAGTTTGTTCGGCGCCGTCGGTCGCGAGGCTCGAGCCAGGCACGTAACGCAGGCGATTCCACACCCACAGGGTGACCGCCGAGAGGAGGTCGTGACCCTTGAGCCCCGCAAACTCTGAGCGCGCCGTGGGCGTGAGGCTGTCCGATTCGCAATAACGACTCGGGCGGAGGTACGTGACGAGGTCGAGGTCGACCACGGGTGCCGGATCGCTGCGGCCCGCGACATCCGCCGTGTAATTCACAATCATCGTTCCGGGGCCTGCCACGAATTGGTGCAGACGCGTGCCGTGTCGATCGGTCAGTTCCGTCGGGCGCTGCGGTTCGCCGTCAAGCACAAAACTGAGGGTCTCGGAGGTCACGGCCGTGCCTTGAGCGGCCGACAAGCTGTAGACCATATTGGTGCTGCCAGAAATGGCGAGCTCGAGGCGAGAAGTGACGGTGCGGAGCATTAGACGATCCTGTCACGCCGCAGCGACAGTCGCGTCGCTGATACTCTTGACTCGACCCTGGCCCCCATAGCTCAGGGGATAGAGCACTGCCCTCCGGAGGCAGGGGCGGCAGTTCGAATCTGCCTGGGGGCACCTCACGTCACAGCACGAGAAAGCCACCCCGAGCATCCATCCAGCGACGACTGCGGCCACACGAGCACCAAGATGCCAAGTACGAGCGCAGAAACAGCGCAAACGGCCCAAACGGCCCAAACGACATTCTCCTTGCGGAAAACATCTGCGATCTCGGTATTCGTCATGTCAGACATGCGGAGCACTGCCTTTCGATTTGGGGCCACCCCCAGTGGTGGCCCACCAGGCGATACGCCACAACCTCACATGCGCCGGGTGGCGAATCCCACGCACTGCTAATCTGACGCCATGATTGCGCGGGCAATGCCGCCGAGAGCCCGGGTCTCGTGCGCGTCGTAGTTGCCCCCGATTCGTTCAAGGGCTCCCTCGACGCGAGGTCGGTCGCGACTGCGATTGCCGAGGGGTGGCGGTCGGAGCGCGCAGACGACGAAATCGTGCTCTTGCCTCAAGCCGACGGCGGCGAGGGCTCCCTCGACGCGATCGAGGCCGCCGTGCCCACGTCAGTGCGCCGCAGTGCGGGAATAGTGAGCGGGCCGCTCGGTCATGCGACCCCGGGCGAGTGGCTCGAGCTGCCATCCGGTGTGGCTGTCGTCGAACTCGCCCAGTGCTGCGGGCTGCCTCTCGCGCCACACCTCGATGCCTTGAGGGCTTCGTCGCGCGGGCTCGGCGAGGTCATCCGCGCGGCTATCGAATCGGGCGCAACAACTTTTGTCATCGG
>JANOOQ010000270.1:0-1557 GCA_031421515.1 Leifsonia sp. | reverse complement strand
GCATACATTGCCTCGCCCGGCTCTCCTGCCCGAGACTTACCGAGATCTACGATTTTTTTGATGTGAACTGCGAGATCTTCAAGACTGTCAACGCATCGGCTCGCCGTCTTCAGGTATTCGAAATACAGCTGATGAAATGATGGAAATCTCGTCGTGCCCTCGTCAACCATTGACCATGCGTGATCCAGCGTCTCGCACATCGACCCAGAGCTTTCGACGACAGTCGCGTACCACATAGGATCTTGCGAGCCTGCCTCTTTGTGTTTCAATAAAAATACTCGTGCGTCCGCTACTCTCTTCGTAGAGAGCGCAAAATGCTCCGGCCCGATGACGTCCGCAGTTGTAGTTTTTTGCAGTGCTTTTTCAGCTAGATTTCCGAGCAGAATTCCCTCGATCACGATTGGGGTTGGCGATTGGGGACGTGCCATGCGCCAGCGCCCCATTGCTTTCGCGAACGATTCGATGCTCGTATCGGATGTTGTGTACCCGTAGTGGTCCTTGTATCCAAAATAGAGATTCGGCAGCTTCCAGATTCCTGAGAAAGTCCGCTCCTTGCCGTCACGAAGCCGCGTTGTAAGCCCATCAAGTTCATCATAGGCAGTCGGGTGCAATGGGATGGGAACGTTGCCAAGTTCGTCGCGCTGCGCGAGTTCCGGAACAGGCTTCAGACGGCCCTCGAACATATTCAGCGATGCCGCCGTCCCTGCTGGGGGCCCTATTGGGCTCTTGCCTCGGAGTGTCTGCGCTGCCTGAGCGACGAGTGTGAAAGAAAGTGCAGCAGCACAACTAATGCAGCCGAGCGCACAACGAACGAACATTTTAATCCTCCCGAGAGCGTCAGCGGAATTCCTGATGCGCTATTTCTGCTCACGGATATTCTAGGCCAAGCTGGTAAACGGGCGGTAAGAATTGATGTTCAATGAGTGATGAAGATAATTGTGCAAATTTTATCGATGCCTGGTTTCATCAGAGAGCGGGGTTAAGGATTTCGAGATTGAAGCCGCCATCACCTAATCTCTATCCTCGCGAACCTATGCGACGCCGGCTCGACCGCCGTCAGATCCTTGTGACCGATGACGCGGGCCTTGCGATCTTCGGGCGGCACGGCAAGCACATTCAAATCAACGTCGTGCAGATTGCCGGAGATGGTCCCATCCTCCTGCAGCGCAAGTTTGAAATAGAGCCCGTTCCACGCGTCAATGCCGTAGCCCGCCGGCGGCTTGAAGAGAAACAGCAGCTTGTATTCGAGATCGACCAGATCGCCGGCCGTGACATGGCCCTTGACCTCGTAGGGGTACTCAAGATGGCACCATGTTTCCTTATCGCCCGCCAGACAGCGAAACGGGCGCATCGACAGAAATTCGTCCTGGAACTCCGGCGCCGTCATTTGCACGCTCACCGTCGCGCCTGCACCATCGGGCGTGAACGTTGCGGTGCCGATAACCAGCGTGGTCCCGTCAGCCGACTTCAAGGTCATCGACTTCTGCCCGGCCGGCAATTTTCCTGAACCCGCGTGGGCCGAAAGGCTTGAAAGCAAACCCAGGAACAGAACCGCCA
>JANOOQ010000269.1:0-1630 GCA_031421515.1 Leifsonia sp. | reverse complement strand
GACCATGCGGCGCAACACCCAGCGCGCGATGGGCACGATGGGCCAGGGCAAGAGCGGGGCGAATCCGCCGCCGAGCGTGATCGCGAACCGCAAATACCACGGCAAGAAGGCGGGTATCGAGTGACTCAACTTCTCGAGGTTGCGTCCGGCAACGCTCAAGTCTTCGGGCCGAACGACCTTGTCGACGAAGCCGATCGTGAAGTCGAGGCCCTTGGGGTCCTTGAGTACACCTGCAAGACGCTCGGCGCTCGGGTCTGCCTTGACGGTCGCGCTTTCCGCGAGCCAGCGACGAACGGTTGCAATCGTCTCATCGGCGAGGTCGGTGGGCGCAGTCGACTTGGTCATGTCAACATTGTGCGCTCTTCCATACTTGTAGCAAAAGCGATGGATGCCGCACAATATCAGTTAGCAAAATAGACGATTGGATGCCCGTGCTCGATGTGCGCCGTTTGCGGTTGCTCCATCAGCTCCAGCTGCGGGGCACAATCTCGGCGGTAGCGACAGCTCTCTCGTACACGCCATCCTCGGTTTCTCAACAGCTCGCGCTCCTCGAGGCCGAAGCGGGCGTGCCTCTGCTTGAGAAATCCGGGCGCCGCGTGCGGCTGACTCCACAAGCCGAAGTACTCGTGCGCCACACGAGCGCGCTCATCGAGCGACTCGAACTCATGGAAGCCGAGCTCGACCAATCACTCACGGCCGTCACGGGAACTGTTCGGCTCGCGGTATTCCAGTCCGCCGCCCTCGGGCTCATTCCGCAAGCGCTCACGATATTGAGCGAGGAGTACCCACAATTGCGCGTCGAGGTCACCCAACGCGAGCCCGAACACGCTCTCTTCGAAACGTGGACTCGCGAGTTCGATCTTGTCGTCGCGGAGCAATATCCCGCGCACGCTGCTCCCCTCCAGCCCGAACTCGACCGGCTGCCCTTGTGTGAAGACGAGCTGCGGCTCGGGGTGCCCAGCACGCTCGCCGCAACGCGACTCATCGACGCGAAGAACTCGCCGTGGGTCATGGAACCGCGTGGCACCGCATCCCGACATTTCTCGGAGCAGCTCTGTCGGCAAGCGGGCTTCGAGCCCGATGTTCGATTCGAAACCGCGGACCTCCAGGCACACATCCGCCTGATCGAATCAGGCCACGCCGTCGCTGTTCTGCCCGACCTTGTGTGGGCGGGCCGCGAGCCGAGCGTGCGCTTGCTCGCGCTCGAGGGGCACCCCGCGCGCACCGTGTTTACATCCGCGCGTGAAGCAAGTGCCACTCGTCCGGGTATTTTGGCGTGTAGAGACGCGCTCGGTCGAGCCGTCGAACTTTTAGGGTTGGGTGGCGAGTGAGCGAGACTCGAGACATCGTGATCGTGGGCGGCGGCCGCGTACATCCCGGTTGCGGGCAAGCGTGTGACCGTGCGAGATTTTCGAGGTTTTCTCGTCTGCGAGGTTTTCTCTGATAGTGTTCGCGGGTGGTCTATCAACTCTTATGGGCCGCTGTGGCGGGTCACGTCCCGCTGAGTGGTGTAATTTCCGGTCTTCGTGCAGGTCAGTGAATTTAGTCTAGGCGGCGGTGAGTTCGGGGATCAGGTTCACCTCCTCGATGGTGTCGATCGGGGTGTTCATGGTGGCCAGTTCGAGCATGG
>JANOOQ010000268.1:0-2751 GCA_031421515.1 Leifsonia sp. | reverse complement strand
GAAAACACGTCATCTCGAAGCCCGAACGGAGCAGGGACCGTGAAGCCGAAGACTTCACGACCAATCGGGGACCACAGGATGATCGGCACTGAGAGGATTGCGGCAACCAAGAACCGATTTCGCATGTCGCTTATCATCGATGCCATTGACATGCCGGCGTGGCTTCCACCATGGCCCATGACGTCTTGACTGCTGCGCACCGGTGCTCCATGGTCGGCATGACTCGAGTGATCCGCCTGGCTAGTCATTTCATCTGACGGATCGCAGATGTGGTTCGGAACAGACTGGCCAGCGCAGTGGTATCCGCACTCGACGATCCATTGTGCCAATTGCGCCTGCGACGTCAGCCCAGGGTCGTAGGTGACGTTGGCCGTCTGGGCGACGGGGTTGGCCTCGACGACGATGACACCAGCTTGACGCAGAAGGGTCGACTCCACGATGGACTTCGACGAGGCCCAATGCACACCGGCAACTTCAAGTACTACGGTTCGTGTTTGCACGGTTGTTCCGTTCATGTCAGTCATGCCTCATGAGTCGATGCTGGCCTAATTGGCGCTGATAGACGAGGGGCGAAGGTCCTTTGCGCTCTGGGTATCCGAGAACTTCACGACGTAGGCTGGAATACATGACTCGCAGTCGCCGCATCATCGCCGCCGTGCTCGTGGGCATCGGCGCGCTCGTGTACGGCATTTCACCGGTTGACATCATCCCCGAGCTTCTCGCGGGCCCGTTCGGACTTGCCGACGACCTAGCCGTATTCGCGGGAGCCGGTTTTGCGATTTGGAAGCTGTTGACGGGCCGCGGCCGACCGGGCGACGTCGAGTCTTAAACTCGCCCGCCGCGCGGCCGATCAGAGAGCGAACGAGCCCAGATAGACGATTGGTTCGTCGATGGAAGAGAAGGCGGTCGAGTAGACGAGGAAGGCATCGAGATCCGCTCCTGATCCAAACGCTTGTACGAGCACACCTACGCCAGTCGACGAGTTGCCGAACAGACTTTGCCCACTGGGTGTGAACCCGCTACTGGTGAGACTTGTCGAAATCGCATCGGCGAGCGCGCCGTCGCCGGGCAGGATCGCCCAAGTGATCGGGTCGCTGTTGACGGTCACCCTGATCACGCATGCACCGGCTAGAACGTCGGCACCTACCTCGGAAACCGCGAATTCGCTGGGTTCCAGCTGTTCGTAGACGGTCGGGTCCTGCTCGTTCCCGTTGAGTCGCTCGACGATTCCGGGGCATTCGCTCCAAGGTTCTGCAGCGGGTGAGCCGTCACCCTGCGAGTCTTCGACATTGGTTGGGTCAGAGCCTGGGTCGGTGCCGTCCGGCGACGACGAGGCTGAGCATCCGGTAAGTGCGACGGCCAAGACGGCGAGAACTAAGAGAGATCGAAGCTTCACGGTGACTCGCTTCCAGAACAAAGAGCGTGCACGGGCTTGCTGAGCCTCACCGTAGACCGATCAGTCAACTTGGTCAAGAGGCCGCCAGCGCTCGCGCGCTCCCTGCGACAGGTCAGCGACTAAGTTGGTCATAATCGTTCGCTGCCGGAGGCCCAATGTCGTTGCCTTTCAACTCCACCCGACCGGTGGAATATGCCCCCATCCCGAGGCCGGTGCGTTCGCGTCGGGGTGCCGGTGGCGTGTTGCCGCCTGGGCCGCGAACACTTCCGGGCGCACTTACCGCTCGCTTTCTCAAAGACACCCCCGCCTTCCTGCGCAGTCTGCTGGCCGACTACGGCGAAACCTCGTGCTTCTTCCTGAACGGACAACTCTTCTACGCCTTCTTCTCGCCCGAAGCGGTGATTGACGTCACCGTCAAGCGTCAGCATTCCTTCATCAAGGGAGTGGGGTTCGAACGGATGGCGAAGGTTCTCGGCACGGGTCTTCTGACCAACGAAGAGCCGATCCATCTTCGTCATCGACGGATGATGCAACCGCCGTTCCATCACGCTCAGCTCGACGAGTATGCGGCCATGATGCAGCGCATCACCCGCGAACACATTGACGGGTGGATGATCGGCGATGACGTCAGCGCGAACGAGGAGCTCATGCGCCTCACCTTCCAGATCGTGGCTCAGTTGCTGTTCGGCACCGAGATCGACCGCTATGCCGAGGGCGTTCAGCACCACATGGGAATCGCGATTGACCGAATCGAGCGGACGATGCTGCCCGGCATGAACCTCTTCGACGGCTCGCCTGTGCCCTACTTCGCGGCGTTCAAGAAGTCGTCGGACTATCTCGCGACCGTTGCCGACGACATCATCGCGCGCCGGGTCGAGGCGGCGGAGGCTGGTGCCCCGCTGGGCAACGATCTGCTCGGCCTTCTCCTCGCCGCTCAAGACGAGGAGGATGGCTCGACCATGAGCCACGACGAGGTACGAGATGAGACCCTCACGCTCATCCTCAGTGGCCACGAGACGACCGCGAACGTGCTCACGTGGGCGATGTGCTACCTGCGGGATCGCGACGACCTGTGGGCTGCCTTGCGCGCCGAGGCCGATGAGTTTCTGCCCGAAGGGAGCCCGCCCGAGTTGCGACGGGTTCTGTCGGCACCAACGGCGCGCGCGGTAGTCAACGAAGCCCTTCGACTCGCGCCACCGGTGTGGGTCGCGCCGCGCAGGGCGATCGAGGATGTCACCGTCGATGGCATCGACGTGCCACGCGGTGCCCACGTACTCGTGTCGCAGTACGTCAGCCACCGCAATGAGCGGTTCTTTCCCCAGCCGGATGCCTTCCTGCCGGAAATCGGCCCGCAG
>JANOOQ010000267.1:0-4011 GCA_031421515.1 Leifsonia sp. | reverse complement strand
TCGCCGATGAGGTTGACGCGACCAGGCGCTGACCAAATCCCCGCGGGAGCGTGCCCGAAGCTCTGCTCGAATGCCGCGGTCACATCGTCTCGAATGTCGGTCATACCTGTGCGATTCCTTGCCTGATGAACTCCGCCGCTTGCTCGGGCGGAATGTCGCCGATCCACGCTCCCATGGCACTTTCTGAGCCCGCGAGGTACTTCAGCTTAGATTCCGCTCGGCGCGGGCTCGTCACTTGCAGCATGAGACGGATGTCGTCGCGGGAGGCAGTCACGGGTGCTTGGTGCCACGCCGCGATGTAGGGAGTCGGGGTCTCGTAGAGGGCGTCGATGCCTTGCAGGAGCCGCAAGTAGAGTTCGCTCAACTCGTCACGCTCGGCGGAGTTCATGGCCGCGAAGTCGGCGAAGTGGCGGTGCGGGAGCATGTGCACCTCGAGCGGCCAGCGGGCCGCGAACGGAACGAAGGCTGTGAAGTGCTCTCCCGCGAGAACGACGCGCTCTGACTCGCGCTCGAAAGTCAGGATGTCTTCGAAGAAGGTCGAGCCGTGCATCCGGATCGATTCGATCAAGCGAGTAGTGCGCGGAGTGACATAGGGGTACGCGTAGATCTGGCCGTGCGGGTGGTGGAGCGTGACGCCGATCGCTTCGCCGCGATTCTCGAACGGGAACACTTGCTGCACTCCAGCCAGGGCGCTCAGCGCCTCGGTGCGGTCGGCCCACGCTTCGATCACGGTGCGCGCTCGCGAGACGGTCTGCGAGCCGAAGGATCCCTCGTGCTCGGGGCTGAAGCACACGACTTCGCAGCGGCCGTTCGATGGAGCGGTGCGGCCGAGGCCGAGCCCGGTCAGATCGACCTCACCGAGAGCCGGCCCGAACGAGGGCGAGCGGTTCTCGAAAACCGCGACGTCGTAGTTGCTCGGAACTTCAGACGGGTTGTTCGGGGTCGCGGGAGCGAGCGGGTCTTGGTCTGCTGGCGGCAAGAAGACGCGATTCTGACGGGATGCCGCGATCGAAATCCACTCGGCCGTGAGCGGATCTTGGCGCATCGTCGCGGTCGCAGGCCGAGGGTCGAGCACTCTCGCGTCCGCCGCGCGTTCGCCCTTCAGTGCCGTATCGGCATCGTCGAAGTAGATGAGTTCGCGACCGTCGGCGAGGGTCGTGGCGTGCTTCGTGATGGGCATGGTATTACGATATCGAAAGACAAGGTTGCGTATTCGAAAGAAAGCGAAAGCATGACTGAGGCACGCCGGCAAGACCTCGCTCGGCTCGTCGATGCGCGCGGGTTCGTGCGCGTGACAGACGCGGCCGACGAGCTCGGCGTGAGCGACGTCACAATTCGCGGCGACCTGAGCGCCCTCGAGGCCCGGGGACTGCTCACGCGCGTTCACGGCGGCGCGATGCCCGTCACGGCGATCCGCGAGCCGACGCTTGAAGCCGCCCTCGATCGAGATGCAGCGGCGAAGATCGCGATCGGTGCCGCGGCTGCCGCTCTCGTGAACACGGGCGACAACATCTATCTCGACGCGGGGAGCACGGCGATGGCGATGGCCCACGCCCTCGTCGAGCGGCGCGAACTGCACGAAGTGGTCGTCGTCACGAGCGGCCTGACGATAGCGCTCGCACTCGAAGCGGCCGTGCCACGGTTCACCGTGATCGTGACGGGCGGCACCCTCCGGCCTCTGCAGCACTCGCTCGTGAACCCGTTTGCCGGCCCAATGTTCGACACGCTTCGACTGGATGCGGCGTTCATCGGGTGCAACGGCATCCACCCGATCCATGGGGTCACGAACCTCAACCTGCCCGACGCCGAGATCAAGCGCATGGCGCTGAGATCATCGCGCCGACACGTGTTGATTGCGGATGCCTCGAAGCTCGGCCGCACCGACCTCGCCGTCATCGCACCCGTCGACGCGTTCGACACGCTCGTCACGGCGGGCGGCACACCGGCGGGATTCGACCTCGAACGACTCCCCCTCGACGTTAGGCTGGCGTCGTGAAACCACCCACGGGCGACCAATACGTTCTCACTCGCGGCGGTGCGCGTGCCGTCATTGCTCAAGTCGCTGCAACGCTTCGTGAGTTCTCAATCGACGGTGTCGCGCTCACCGAAACCTTCGCCGAGACCGAAACGCCACCCTTCGGCTCCGGAATCGTGCTCATGCCGTGGCCCAATCGCATCGAAGACGGCGTGTGGGTGCTCAATGGCGAGACTCAACAGCTCGACATCACGGAGCCCGCCCGGCACAACGCACTGCACGGCCTGCTGCGCAACACGGGGTATTTTCTCGTCGAAAAGGCCGAGGCGTCCGTGACTCTCAGGCGACGGTGTTCGCGCAACACGGGTACCCCTTTCAGCTCGAGACGTGGGTGCGGTACGAACTCGTGGAGGAGGGCCTCGCCGTCACACACGGCGTCACGAACCACTCAGGGGCCGCGGCTCCCGTCGCCGTTGGCACGCACCCGTTTCTGACTATCGGTGATGTACCGGCCGAGGAGCTCGTGCTCACGGTGCACGCCTCCACGCGCTTCCAAGTGGATGCCCGGCTCAACCCCATCGCCGAAATCCCCGTCGACGGTGACTACGATTTGCGCGCCGGCCGGCGGGTCGCCGACCTGAGTCTCGACGATGCCTTCGGCGGGGTCACGACCGTCGATGGAGCGAGTGCGAGTCTCACTGCTCCCGATGGGAGGGCCGTCGAGCTGCTGCAAGACGAGAACCACGCGTACGTGCAAGTGTTCACGACCCGGTCTTTTCCGGGGCGTGGGCTCGCGGTCGCGATCGAGCCCATGACGGCTCCTCCCAACGCCTTCAACTCGGGCCTCGGACTGAAGTGGGTCGAACCCGGCGAATCGTGGACGGTCGGTTGGGGCATCCGGTACCGGCGATGACTGCTTTCTCTTGATGACGACGCCTCGCGACGTGCGCCGCTGGCGCAAGCACCTCGCGGCCGAACGTGCTGAAGCGGCCGTCTACCGCGACCTCGCGTCGCGTCGCACGGGCGAGGAGCGGGAGATTCTGCTCGCGCTCGCTGAAGCCGAGGGTCGCCACGAACAGCACTGGCTCGATTTGCTCGGCGACGATGTCGGTCCGGCTCGACGCAGCGATGTGCGCACGAGCTTTCTGGGGCTTCTCGCGCGCAGGTTCGGTTCGGTCTTCGTGCTCGCGCTCGCTCAGCGCGCCGAGGCACGCTCGCCCTACGACGCGGATGTCGACGCGACGGATGCCATGGCCGCCGACGAGCGCATTCACGGCGAGGTCGTGCGCGCCCTCGCGACTCGTGGTCGACTGCGCATCTCGGGCACGTTCAGGGCCGCGGTGTTCGGTGCGAACGACGGACTCGTCTCGAACCTCGCGCTCGTGCTCGGTATCGGGGCGATCGGGGTTCCCGCCTCGACCGTGCTGTTCACGGGGCTCGCTGGGTTGCTCGCTGGCGCGCTTTCGATGGGTGCGGGAGAGTACGTCTCGGTGCGCTCGCAGCTCGAACTCATCGATGCCGCGCGGCCCGATCCGAACTCCCACGAAGTTCTGCCACACCTCGATGTCAACGCGAACGAGCTTGCCCTCGTCTACCGCGCCAGGGGAATGGATGCCGCGGCCGCCGCTGAGCGTGCATCCGAAGTCCTCTCGGGTCTGCACCTCGAACCGCAGCAGCACGCCGCTGACCCGGAGGAAACTCCGGACACGGTTGGCACCGCGTGGGGCGCAGCGCTCTCGAGCTTCTGCTTCTTCGCGTCGGGTGCGCTCATCCCGGTGTTGCCGTACTTGTTCGGCGCATCAGGCGCGGCGGCGGTCGTGATCGCGAGCGTGCTCGTCGGGATCGCGCTGCTCGTGACGGGGGCGGTGGTCGGGCTGCTGTCGGGGGCTTCGCCGTGGCGTCGGGCCCTCAGACAACTCGCGATCGGCTTCGGCGCGGCCGCGGTCACGTACGCGCTCGGCCTCGCGTTTGGGGCAGGCTTGGCGTAGGTCGGGCCGCGAGCAATCGTGGGCCCGGCGGGGCTCGACGCCCCATGC
>JANOOQ010000266.1:0-2766 GCA_031421515.1 Leifsonia sp. | reverse complement strand
TGCCGCGCGGCCGGATCATCGAGATCTACGGTCCAGAGTCCTCTGGAAAGACGACTCTTACTTTGCACGCAATCGCCAACGCACAACGCGCTGGCGGTATCGCGGCCTTTATCGATGCCGAACATGCACTCGATCCTGAATACGCGGCAAAGCTCGGTGTCGATATCGACTCCCTCCTCGTTTCGCAGCCCGATACGGGAGAGCAAGCCCTGGAGATCGCAGACATGTTGGTGCGGTCGGGCTCGATCGACCTCATCGTCATCGACTCCGTTGCCGCTCTTGTTCCGCGAGCCGAGATCGAGGGCGAGATGGGTGACGCTCACGTCGGTCTGCAGGCACGACTGATGTCGCAAGCGTTGCGCAAGCTCACAGGTGGATTGAGCACGACCAACACCACGATGATCTTCATCAACCAATTGCGCGAAAAGATCGGTGTGTTTTTTGGAAGTCCCGAGACGACAGCCGGCGGCAAGGCTCTCAAGTTCTACGCTTCTGTTCGGCTCGACATCCGTCGAATCGAGACGCTCAAGGATGGCACTGACGCCGTGGGAAACCGCACGCGCGTCAAGGTCGTCAAGAACAAGATGGCTCCGCCGTTCAAGCAAGCTGAGTTCGACATTCTGTACGGAACGGGTATTTCGCGAGAAGGCAGTCTCATCGACTTCGGTGTCGAACACGAGATCGTTCGCAAGTCGGGCGCTTGGTACACCTATGGCGGCGACCAATTGGGCCAGGGCAAAGAGAACTCGCGCAAGTTCTTGCTCGAGAACCCGAAGATCGCGCTCGATATCGAGCAGAAGATCATGTACAAGCTCGGCGTGGGAGCAGAGGCAAAGGCGGCTCAAGCGAAGGATGCCGCAGCGGCACTCGCGGCGGCAGCGGCCGCCGACGCTAAAGAAGCCAAAGCAGCGGCGCAAGCTCCAGTGATGGCGGTAGAGCAAGATGCCGTCGCGAGTGAGCAGTCCGCGAGCGAACCGCTGCTTCAAGCAGTAGGCGAGTAGTCGTGGACTCCTCCGATATCGATCGAATTGCCCCCGTTACGTGGCTCTTCGGCAAGCCTGAAGCCGACGGCGGCCCGCACGTTGGCGTGTCGACAGACGCGCCAGTGGTCCTACCGACGGGAGCAGCATTGGTATTGGAGGAGGCTCCCTACGCTGAGCCTCGAGAGCGAACCGGGCGCTTTGAATCGGTGAGCAACATGAGCATGTATGCGCTCGCGCGCCGAGCAATGTCGTCTCACGAGATGCGCGAATACCTCCGAGGAAGAGACTTCGAGATCGCGATAATCGACGACGAGATCTCTCGACTAGAGAGCGTCGAGCTCTTGGACGACGTTGCGCTAGCCGCGACTCTGGTGCGAACGCTACGCGATCGCAAGAACCTCGGGCGCGGCGCGCTCACGACTGAGCTTCGTCGCCGGAAGTTGACGGACGCGGCCATCGAGTCGGCGATCAGTGAACTTGATGACGACGATCTCGCTCGCGCAATTGATGTAGCGGTCAAGAGAGCTGGCCAACTCGCGTACCTCGATGCAACGACAGCAAAGAGGCGATTGGGTGCGTTTCTCATGAGGCGGGGGTATTCCGGATCGACGGTTTCTGCCGCGGTAGCCGCTGCACTTTCTCCCTCAAGCGGGCCGGTGTTTCGCTAGTCACTTGTGACCGTGGCACCTATAATTTGGTCATGAAAATCAATCGAGTTGCTCGTGTTACAGCCATTTCTGCAGCACTTCTTTTCGCGCTGAGCGGGTGCAGCCTCCTCGGAAACAGCGGAGGCAATACCTCGGCCGATGACGTCAATCTCGTCGACACGTCGTGGAGCGGAACGGACTCCGACGGCGACGCCACCACGTTCGTCTTTCAGAGCGACGGAACGGTAGCCGTAACGTATAACGATTCGAGCTACGACGACCCAAGTGACACGTGGTCCGTTGACGGTACAGCGGTCACCGTAACGGTCTTCCTCGATGCCGATCGCGGCAACGCGCTCTACACGGGCGGCATTGTGGGAACGGAGATGCAACTGTCGGCATCGGAGCAATTGGGCGATGGTTCCTGGACGATAACTCTCACGCAGGAGTAGGCTCCGGTTCCCGGCCGTAAGCTGGGAGCATGACTGACGCATTACTGGAAGCGGCGCGTACGTATGAGGTGCGTACGTACGGTTGCCAGATGAACGTGCACGACTCCGAGAGGCTGAGTGGGTCGCTCGAAGCTGCCGGGTATGTGCGCGCCGAGGACGGGCATCCCGACGTCGTCGTCATCAATACGTGTGCCGTTCGTGAAAACGCGGACAACAAGCTCTACGGCAACCTGGGCATGCTCGCGAGCACGAAACGTGAACACGGCGGAATGCAGATTGCCGTCGGCGGATGCCTCGCCCAGAAAGACAAGGCGAAGATTCTCGAGAAGGCGCCGTGGGTCGACGTCGTGTTCGGGACTCACAACATGGGCTCGCTTCCCACCTTGCTCGAGCGAGCACGGCACAACGGCGAAGCTCAATTGGAGATCCTTGAGTCGCTCGACGTCTTTCCTTCGACGCTCCCGAGCCGGCGCGAATCGACCCACAGCGCGTGGGTGTCGATTTCCGTCGGGTGCAACAACACGTGCACGTTTTGCATCGTTCCGGCTCTCAGGGGCAAGGAGAAGGATCGTCGACCGGGTGACGTTCTCGCCGAGATTCAGGCGATCGTCGACGACGGTGCGATCGAAGTCACGCTGCTCGGGCAAAACGTCAATTCGTACGGTGTCGAATTTGGTGACCGCG
>JANOOQ010000265.1:0-3699 GCA_031421515.1 Leifsonia sp. | reverse complement strand
GTGTTCCCGGCAAACGCGTCATCCAACCAGGCGACATCGTGTCAGTCGACAGTGGTGCCGAATTGGGTGGCTGGAACGGAGACGCGGCCTTCACGGTTGTCGTGCCTGACGCGACTCGCCCCGACCTCGTCGAGAGTAGGCAACAGCTCGCGGATGCCGCAGAGCACTCCTTGTGGGCGGGGATCGCAGCGCTCGCAAGCGCGCAACGGCTCAACGAGATCGGGGGGGCGATCGAAGACGCCGTGCACTCGCGCGGAACGTTCGGGATTCTCGAGGCATACGTCGGCCACGGCATTGGGCGCTCGATGCACGAGGAGCCGCCCGTCTTTAACTATCGCGTTCGCGCGCCAGGCCCCGTCGTCTCGCCGGGACTCGTCATCGCAATCGAGCCCATGCTCGTTCGCGGCGACATCGAAACGCATGAACTGAGTGACGGGTGGACGGTCGCGACAGATGACGGATCGGATGCCGCGCACTGGGAGCACTCCGTCGCGGTCCACGCGGCGGGACTCTGGGTACTCACCGCCGATGACGGGGGAGCGGCGGGACTCGCGCCCTTCGGCGTCTCGCCCGTGCCGATTCCGTAGCACTTGCGGCGCCTCGCGCGTACTATGTCGCACATGAGTTCGACTCGCGTGCCCAATTTCCTGCCGATTCTCGCGCTTGCGCCAATGCTGCTCGTCGGATGCACGGCTGGGCCCGCGGCACCCCCGTCGAGTTCTACTGCAGCGGCGGAATCCGCTACTCCGACGCCCGGTGCCGGTTCAGAACCTGCAGGACTCGCTCCCGGCGAGAGTTGGCTCGTGCAAGGCGCCAACGCTTACGTCGACGGAGCTAGTCCCGTGTGCGCCGATGAAGACTTGCTGTCGAACCCGGACTCGGAGTTTCCTGGCATCTACCTCGAGCAAGGACCCGGGATGCCCGACGATTGGAAACCGGGCGATCTCTATCAAGTGAGCTCGGATGGAATGCTCATCGACTTCGGGGCGGGCACGTACAACGCGTCTCGGTTCGACGGTGACGACTCAATGGGAATCGGCACGGCGTGGGAGACGTTCGGCCGAGTCACGATCGATCGAGACGCGCAAGGAGTCATCACGGGCGGGAGCGGAACCGGCAAGACTCGGATCCTGCACGAGAACGGTGACGTCGAGAACCTGACCGACAGCATGACCTTCACCGTGAGCATTATCGACGAGCCGACATGGTGCACGATTCCGGTCGGGGAATAGCCTGCACCTTGCTCCCGCGCGCCGAATGACCTAAGCTTGATCTTTGGTGTTTCCGGCGTGCTTTGGCGTGCCTGCTCGCCATAACAATCCCACGCAGACTAGCGAACTCTAACTTTTTAGCGACGAAGAGGCAATGGCCAAAAAAGACGGTGTCATCGAGATCGAAGGCGCAGTAGTCGAAGCTCTGCCCAACGCGATGTTTCGCGTTGAGCTGACTAACGGCCACCGTGTGTTAGCCCACATCTCAGGCAAAATGCGACAGAACTACATCCGAATCCTTCCTGAGGACCGGGTGGTTGTCGAGTTGAGCCCGTACGACCTGACCCGTGGCCGCATCACGTATCGCTACAAATAACGTTCCGCTGGAAAGTAACGTCTCGCGGCATCCCGTGAGTACGAAGACAGCGAATCCAAGGAAACACAATGAAGGTCAACCCCAGCGTTAAGCCAATGTGTGACCACTGCCGCGTCATCCGCCGCAATGGAAACGTCATGGTGATTTGCAAGTCCAACCCGCGTCATAAACAACGCCAGGGCTAAAACTCAAATAACTAGAACAGCACCAAGAACCCGTTGATTCGGGGGACACCCAGGGTGGAGGCCTTGGCACCGGTGTTGTCCATTGCCTCCACTTGTTTCAAGGAGAAGCCACCATGGCACGTCTAGCCGGCGTCGACATCCCGCGCGATAAGCGCGTAGAGGTCGCACTGACTTACATCTACGGTGTTGGCCGTACGAGGGCACTCAAGACCCTCGCCGACACCGCAATCAGCGGGGAGATCCGCGTAAAGGATCTGACCGATGACCAGCTCATCGCATTGCGCGACTACATCGAGCTGAACTTCAAGGTAGAAGGTGACCTTCGTCGTGAGGTTGCTGCCGACATCCGCCGCAAGGTCGAGATCGGTTCGTACCAGGGCATCCGCCACCGTCGCGGGCTTCCCGTTCACGGACAGCGCACCAAGACCAACGCTCGCACCCGCAAGGGCCCGAAGCGTACCGTTGCAGGCAAGAAGAAGGCAGGGCGCAAGTAATGGCCGCACCAAAGGCAGCGGCACGCAAGCCGCGCAAAAAGGAAAAGAAGAACATCGCCTTGGGCCAAGCCCACATCAAGTCGACGTTCAACAACACGATCGTCTCGATCACCGACCCCAGTGGTGCCGTCATCAGCTGGGCTTCGTCCGGCGCTGTTGGCTTCAAGGGTTCGCGCAAGTCGACCCCGTTTGCCGCTCAGCTCGCCGCGGAGTCCGCTGCTCGCCAAGCGCAAGAACACGGCATGAAGAAGGTCGACGTTTTTGTGAAGGGTCCCGGTTCAGGCCGCGAGACCGCAATCCGTTCCCTTCAGGCCGCTGGCCTTGAGGTCGGTTCGATCAACGATGTCACTCCGCAGGCGCACAACGGTTGCCGCCCGCCGAAGAGGCGCCGCGTCTAATCTTTTTGGCCGTTGGCCACGCTAGACGCCTCGCGGCGCCCGGCGCGGCCATCGGCTGATTGCACGTTCTTTAGCTCAAGTAAAACTCAATAGACCGACGGGCCAGCCACTCGTCGTATTCAGGTGTCAAATAGTGGACACCTTGCCGAAAGGAATCACCAGTGCTCATCGCACAGCGCCCCACTCTTTCCGAAGAAAACATCTCAGAAGTCCGTTCGCGGTTCATCATCGAACCGCTTGAGCCAGGCTTTGGCTACACGCTCGGAAACTCGCTCCGCCGCACGTTGCTCTCCTCGATTCCGGGAGCGGCTGTAACGAGCATCCGCATCGACGGCGTGTTGCACGAGTTCAGCACCGTTGCAGGCGTTAAGGAAGACGTCACAGAGGTCATCCTCAACATCAAGAACCTCGTGGTTTCAAGCGAGCACGACGAGCCCATCACCGCTTACTTGCGCAAGCAAGGTGCTGGCGAAGTCACGGCAGCCGACATCTCGGCTCCCGCTGGTGTCGAGATCCACAACCCCGAGCTCGTCATCGCCACTCTCAACGAGAAGGCGAAGTTCGAACTCGAACTCACGATCGAGCGTGGCCGTGGCTACGTTTCTGCGACCCAGAACCGCAGTGAGTTCAGCGAAGCGGGCCAGATCCCGATCGACTCGATCTACTCCCCCGTGCTCAAGGTTACGTACCGCGTCGAGGCAACTCGTGCGGGCGAGCGCACCGACTTCGACCGTTTGGTCGTCGATGTAGAGACCAAGTCCGCGATTACGCCTCGCGACGCAGTCGCTTCGGCGGGTCGCACCCTCACCGAGTTGTTTGGTCTCGCTCGCGAGCTCAACAGCGCAGCAGAGGGCATCGAGATTGGCCCGGCTCCCGTCGACGCTGTTCTCTCGAGCGAACTGAGCATGCCGATCGAAGACCTCGACCTCTCTGTGCGCAGCTACAACTGCCTCAAGCGCGAGGGCATCAACACCGTGAGCGAGCTCGTAGCTCTTTCGGAGACGCAGCTCATGAACATCCGCAACTTCGGGCAGA
>JANOOQ010000264.1:0-1746 GCA_031421515.1 Leifsonia sp. | reverse complement strand
CAATCGCCGCCGCAGTAGCGTAAGAATGAGAAGTACTCCAACGAAGGACCACGCATGAAGAACTTGCTCGCCCCCACCTCGCTCCAATTTCTTGTGAAGCCGAACCCCGAGCCGCGCTCGGATGAAGCCGTCGCGGCGATTCTCGCCGACCCGGGTTTTGGCAAACAATTCACGGATAACATGGTCGACATTTGCTGGTCGGAGCACGGTAGTTGGCACCGCCCACGGGTTCAGGCGTACGGCCCGATAGCACTCGACCCCGCCGCCGCGGTGTTGCACTACGGGCAAGAAGTCTTCGAGGGGCTCAAGGCCTACCGGCACGCCGACGGATCGATCTGGTCGTTCCGCCCCGAAGAGAACGCGAAGCGCATGCAGCGCTCGGCCCACCGGCTCGCGCTTCCGGAACTGCCCGTCGAATACTTCATCGAGTCACTGCGCCAACTCATCGCGGTCGATGGTCGCTGGGTGCCGAGTGCGCCCGAGACGAGCCTCTACTTGCGTCCCTTCATGTTTGCGAAGGAGGCCTTCCTCGGCGTGCGACCCGCAGCGAAAGTGAACTATTACGTCATCGCGAGCCCTGCCGGCGCCTACTTCCACGGGGGAGTCGCACCACTCACGATTTGGTTGTCGACGCAATACTCGCGCGCCGGCAAGGGTGGAACTGGAGCAGCGAAGACGGGCGGCAACTACGCCTCGAGCCTCATCGCGCAGCAAGAGGCGTACGACCACGGTTGTGCGCAAGTGCTCTTCCTTGACTCCGAAGAGGGCAAGTACCTCGAAGAGCTCGGCGGCATGAACGTCGTACTCGTCTTCAAAGACGGCACTCTTGTGACGCCCAAGTCCGACTCGATCCTGAGCGGTATTACGCGCGACTCTGTGTTGCAGCTCGCGCGCGACCGCGGGCTCAAGGTCGAAGAGCGCCGCATCACTATCGACGAGTGGCGCGAGGGTGCCGCATCCGGCGACATCGTCGAAGCTTTCGCGTGCGGAACCGCAGCGGTCATCACGCCCATCGGTCTCATCAAGGCCGAAGGCTTCACGATCGGTTCGGAAGACGCGCCTGCCGGCGAGCTCACAATGTCGCTGCGCGAGGAACTCACCGATATCCAATACGGACGTCGCCCTGACCCTCACGAGTGGATGCTGCGGCTCGACGCCTAGCCCGCAATACGAGCGGCGAACGCAGCGATCGAGTCGGCGGTCGTCGCGAGGTGTTGCGCGTGCGTGAACCCCGAGACGCCTTTGCGCGGTCGCAAGTCGTGGTCGCCGTCTTCGAGCCACGCTAACTCGATCGCGTTTGACAACCCATAACTCTCGACTTCTTCGCGCGTTCCGAACGCGTCGCGCGTCCCCTGGCAAATGAGCGTCGGAGTGTGAAGCGACGCGAGGTGGGCAGTGCGCAACTGCTCGGGCTTGCCGAGCGGGTGGAACGGGTATCCGAGGCACACGAGCCCCGCGACATCCCCTGCGGAGTGCAGTTCGTCCGCGACGAGACTCGCTACTCGTCCCCCCATCGACTTTCCGCCGATGAGCAGCGGCCGCTCCGAGACGGCGGCGACTGCATCCCGAAATTCGCCAACGAGACTGTCACCGCGAGGCGGCGGCTTTCGCACTCCTAATCGACGCCCCGCCATGTACGCGAACTCGAATCGAGCGACCTGGATGCCTCGATCCGCAAGCAGCCCTGCCATCGTTGTCATCCACGGCGAATCCATCGCGCCGCCCGCGCCGTGCGCGAGCACGAGG
>JANOOQ010000263.1:0-10410 GCA_031421515.1 Leifsonia sp. | reverse complement strand
ACGCCGTTGCCGCTCGAAGAAGTTGATCCGTCGAGCCTCACGGCAGCCGAACTCGGCGAGGTGGCCGCCGACATCGCGGCCGTGATTTCGGCGACACAACCGCACCTCGTGGTGTCTTATGACGAGACCGGCGGGTACGGGCATCCGGACCACCTGAGAGCACACGAGGCAACCCGCGTCGCGTGCGAGGTCTTGAATGTGCCGTTCTTCGTCATCGCACAGGGTCCGGCACAATCTCGGCTCATGACGGTTGATGTGTCGAGCGTGCTCGACCGCAAGCGCGCAGCACTTGAAGCGCATCGCTCACAACTTACCGTCGCGGGAGACGAATTTGTCACCCCGGGCGGTGCAGTCGAGCCCATCGGTGCTGTCGAGTACTTTCAACGGTACCCACCGACGGGCGCCTTCGACGAGAGCGGTTGGGCGACAAGGGTAACGACGTCAATCCTCGCAGCGTTCTTGGGGGTCGTCGTCGGCGCCGTGCTCACGGTCGTTCTCGATTCAACCGTTATCGTGGCCGGCGTTACCGTGCCGTGGGGGCTCATCGCGGCCGTTGTCGTTTCGCTTTCGCTCATTGCTGGCCTGCGGCTTGTCTTCGAGTCGCGCGTTGTAGCGGCAATCGCGGCACTCGGCATGCTTGGTTCCGCTGCGGTAGTCGCCCTAACCACGCCAGTGGGCCTAGCGCTCGACAACCCCCTTGCAGTGCTCGTCGCCATTGGATTGCCGATTATCGCGTTCGTCTTGGCATGGCCGCGGCTCGGTCGAGCTCGACGCGGTAAAGTGGAGTCCTACGACAAGTGAAAGGGTCCGATCTTCCGTGACGTATGTGATCGCAGAACCGTGCGTCGACCTTAAAGACCGTGCTTGCATCGACGAGTGCCCCGTGGATTGCATCTACGAGGGCGATCGTATGCTCTACATCCAGCCCGACGAGTGTGTCGATTGCGGCGCGTGTGAGCCCGTGTGTCCCGTCGAGGCCATCTACTACGAAGACGATCTTCCCGATAAGTGGGCGGACTACTACAAGGCCAACGTCGAGTTCTTTGACGACATCGGTTCGCCCGGCGGCGCAGCCAAGGTCGGCGTCATCCACAAGGATCACGCCGTCATCCTCGCGCTCCCGCTCGGCACTCCAGGGGTCTAGTGGCGCGCTCGCCACTAGCGCTTCCCGACTTTCCCTGGGACGCACTCGTTCCCTTCGCTGAACGTGCGCGCGAGCATGCCGACGGTCTCATTGACCTATCGGTCGGTTCTCCAGTCGATGCCACGCCGCAAGTCATTGGAGACGCTCTCGCCGCGGCTACCGACGCCCACGCCTACCCGCAGACGGCCGGCACCGTCGGCCTGCGCGAAGCGATCGTGGATTGGTTTGCGCGCCGCAGGGGAGTCGACGACCTCGCGATCGCGAACGTCATGCCCTCGATCGGCTCTAAAGAACTCATCGCGCTCATGCCGCAGTTTCTCGGCCTGGGTCCCGGCGATGTGGTGGTTCACCCGAGCGTGGCCTACCCGACGTATGCAATCGGCGCTGCGATCGCGGGGGCGAGCGTCGTAGCATCCGATGAACCCGCGGATTGGCCCGCGGCGACCAAGCTCATTTGGCTCAATAGCCCCGCCAATCCGCACGGGCGTGTACTGGGAGTCGACGAGTTGCGCGCGGCTGTTGAGCGGGCTCGCGAGCTCGGCGCGGTCGTCGTGAGCGACGAGTGCTATGCGGAATTCGATTGGGAGCACGACTTCGCATCCCCGTCGATTCTGGACCCACGCGTCATTGCGGGCGAACACAATTCGGTACTCGCGGTGTACTCGCTCAGCAAGCAATCCAACCTAGCCGGGTATCGAGCCGGGTTCGTCGCGGGGTCCAGCGATCTCATCGACGAGTTGCTCGCGGTCCGCAAGCACGCAGGGCTCATTCCGCCCGCGCCCGTTCAAGCTGCGATGGTTGCCGCTCTTGGCGACGACACCCACGTCGCGGTTCAACGCGAGCTGTATCGCGCTCGACGCGCGCGGTTGATTCCCGCGCTCGAGGCGGCAGGCTTTCGAATCGACCATAGCGAAGGCGGACTGTACGCGTGGGCGACGAGAGGCGAAGACTCATGGACGACCGTCGCGACGTTTGCCGAGTTGGGCATCTTGGTTGTGCCGGGATCCTTCTACGGCGAGACGCCCCCACAACACGTCAGAATCGCACTTACAGCGACGGATGACGCGATCGATCGAGTGGTTTCGCGTCTGAGCTCGGCAAGCTAACTGTGGGCTACCTCCAACGTGTGCGCCCGACCTTTGGGCCATGCGACAGTAGTGTTGCTCTGCTTATAGGCTGTATCTGTGACTGACGCCCCTCAAGGTTCCGAGAAGGCCACCCTCCACTTTCCCGGGGGATCGGCTGAGTTTCCGATCGTGCGCGGCACGGATGGTCACGACAGCATCGACATCTCGACCTTCACGCGGCAGACGGGTTTCACAGCTCTAGACCAGGGCTTCGTCAACACGGCGTCGACGCGAAGCAGCATCACCTACATCGACGGTGATGCTGGAGTTCTGCGCTATCGCGGTTACGCGATCGAGGATGTCGCGAAGAACTCGACCTACCTCGAGGTCGCGTGGCTCCTCATTTACGGCGAGCTGCCTTCGCCCTCGGAGCTCGCTGAATTCGACGAGAAGATCCGTCGCCACACGCTCTTGCACGAGGACCTCCGTCGCTTCTTCGACGCGCTTCCGCACAATGCTCACCCGATGTCGGTGCTCTCGAGCGCGGTCTCGGCTCTCTCGACGTTCTACGAGCACTCCCTCAACGTGCACGATCCCGAGCAAGTCGAGCTGTCGACCATCCGCTTGCTCGCAAAGCTTCCCGTCATCGCCGCTTACGCGCACAAGAAGGCCTTGGGCCAGGCTTTTCTTTACCCAGACAACGGGTTGAGCTTTGTCGATAACTTTCTCAAGCTCAATTTCGGCACGATGGCCGAGCCGTACGAAGTCAACCCCGTGTTGAGCAAGGCCCTCGATCGCTTGCTGATTCTTCACGAAGACCACGAACAAAACGCATCGACGTCGACCGTGCGCCTCGTCGGGTCGACGGAAGCCAACATCTTCGCGTCAATCTCGGCGGGCATCAACGCGCTCTACGGTCCGTTGCACGGCGGGGCGAACGAAGCGGTATTGACGATGCTCGGCGACATCCAGCGCTCGGGCGAAGGCGTGCAGAAGTTCATTGAGCGCGTCAAGAACAAAGACGAAGGCGTGCGTCTCATGGGCTTCGGCCATCGCGTCTACAAGAACTTCGATCCGCGCGCGATGCTCGTCAAGGAGAGCGCAGACGAAGTTCTCGCAGCACTCGGTGTAAAAGATGACTTGCTCGACATCGCAAAGGAGCTCGAGCAGGCCGCACTCGCCGACGAGTACTTCATGGAGCGCAAGCTCTACCCCAACGTCGACTTCTACACCGGTGTCATTTACAAGGCCATGGGGTTTCCGACGCGCATGTTCACGGTGTTGTTCGCGATTGGCCGCCTTCCCGGGTGGATCGCGAACTGGCGCGAGATGAACGAAGACTCGAGAACGAAGCTTGGTCGCCCACAGCAGCTTTACACGGGCTCGCCCGCTCGCGACTGGCCAACCGAGAGGTAAACCCCGATCGGGGTAGTGCATCATGCGGTGGTACAAAAAACGCCGAACCATCAACCTCGGTACTTATGTCGCGCCCAAGTTGCGTGAACCCGTGCATATCGACGACCTCATCGACGAGGGACTACTCATCGCACGCGCGGGGGTGCGGCTAGCCGTCAAGAACCTTATGATCCTCAAGTCTGTGCGCGATCACGCCGACTGGGATGCGTCGCGCTACGTCGAAGCCGTGCGCCAGGAGCTCAGCAACCTCGCCGACGAGAAGGACGGCGACGCGACGAGGATCGCGGCGCTTGCTGCCGAAGCGAAGACGCTCCCGGGTGAAGCTAAGCACCAAGCCGACTATCGGTCGGGCGATGTCACAGCGCTGCGGTTGCGCGAAGGTGTATCGCGCGGCCTGGCTGCGCGGCTGCGCGAGCTCAGCACAGACGACGAGTACGTTGCCGAGTTCGTCGAGCTCGCGCAGACGTCCGCGTGGGAGGAGGTCGCGGCATCGGTTGAGGCAAAGCTCGTGCGAGCGGCGCTGCCTCCCGAAAAGAACTACGAGAAGTATCGAGACGAGCGACTGCTCGCGCTTCTAGGCGACCTCGCGGATCTCGACGCTGCTACCTAGTCGACGGCCGTCGCTTCAAGCGAGACATTCCGGACGACCACGTCGATCGCGGCGTCTCGTTCGGCGAAGCACCGAAGACCCAGCGTCAGTTCGGGTAGATCAAACCTGCCAGCGGCCGCCAGCTCTACCCAGCGCCCGGATTGGGCTACGCGAGTCATTCCGGCAAAGAAGGCGATCCGCCCGCTCGTGTCTACGACACCGCACGACACGCTTGCAGGCACGCCCTTTGCGGACACGAACGCCGAGAGCGAGTAACTCACAACGTAATTGCCGTCGGCGATCGTGAGATTGTCGAGAACGACCGGGTTGCTCGGCCCGAATCGACCCGAAATGAGTGTGTCGGTCGAGGGAGCACAGCCGGTGAGCGCGACGCTCGCGATCGCGATAGCGAGCCCGAGACCGCAGCGCCGCGTCACAGTCCGGAATCCTAGGCGTGCAGCGCGCTATTGAGTTCGATGCCCTTGCCCGTGCGCGCGAGCACTTCGACGGCGCCCGAGAGCGAGTTGCGTCGAAAGAGGAGCCCTGGCACACCGCTGAGTTCTACGGCCTTGACCGAGCGCGGCTCGGCCGCTCCGTCGAGCACGAGCACCTTGGTTCCCGCGGTCACGTAGAGTCCCGCTTCGACGACGGTGTCATCGCCGATCGCGATGCCGACTCCCGAGTTGGCGCCCAGCAGGGCGCGAGCACCGATCGAGACGCGCTCGGTTCCGCCGCCGCTGAGTGTGCCCATGATGGATGCGCCGCCGCCGATATCCGCTCCGTCACCAACGACGACGCCTTGCGAGATGCGACCCTCGACCATCGAGGTTCCGAGTGTTCCCGCGTTGAAATTGACGAAACCCTCGTGCATGACGGTCGTGCCTGGAGCCAAGTGTGCGCCGAGGCGAACGCGGGAGGCATCCGCTATTCTGACGCGCTCGGGCGAGACGTAGTCGAGCAAGCGAGGGAACTTGTCGATGCCGGACGCCGCGATACCGGCCCGCTGCAGCTTGGGTCGCAAGCGCGCGAAGTCGTCCGGATGCACGGGGCCGGCGTTCGTCCATACAACGATCGGGAGGTGCGAGAAGAGCCCATCGAGATTGATGGTGTTGGGAGCCACGAGCAAGTGGCTCAGCAAGTGGAGCCGAAGGTAGGCGTCTGACGTGGACGCGGGTGGGGCATCCACATCGATCTCGACGCACACGAATTCGAGGTCGACCGAGCGACGATCGTCGCTGCCGACAAGGTTCTCGAACTCGGCGGGCGCGATGTGGGGGTCGGCGCCGGCGGGGCGTGCGCCGAGCTTCGGGGCCGGATACCACGTGTCGAGCACGATCCGGTTGCGTGCCACGGTCGCAAGGCCGTAGCCCCAAGCGGTGCGAGAGGTCATACCCCAGAGTACCGACACACGGTCGAGGCCTCGCGACTGCCTTAAACTGGCACGGTGCCTGTAGCCGACTCGACATTGCCTGTTCTCGACCTCTCGGCGACATCGGTCGACCTCACGCGCCAGTTGTGCGACATCGAGAGCGTGTCTGGCAACGAGCGCGCGATCGCCGACGCGATCGAGGCGAGTCTCGCTGGCCTCGATCACCTCGAGCTCTTTCGCGACGGAGACGCGGTCGTCGCGCGAACCTCGCTCGGCCGAGCAACACGCGTGGTCATTGCGGGCCACATTGACACGGTGCCCGTCAATGGCAATCTGCCGATTCGCGAAGACGGCAACTTTCTCGTCGGGCGTGGAACCGTCGACATGAAGGGGGGCGTCGCTGTCGCGCTCAAGCTCGCAGCTGAACTCACTGATCCCTCCGTCGACGTCACGTGGATTTGGTATGACCACGAGGAGGTCGAAGCATCCCTCAACGGACTCGGCCGCCTCGCGAGCATTCGCCCCGATCTGCTTGCCGCCGACTTCGCGATTCTCGGTGAACCGACGAGCGCGACGATTGAGGGCGGCTGCAACGGCACCGCAAGGATCGACATTCGTCTACACGGTGTGCGCGCGCATTCGGCACGTTCGTGGGTCGGACACAATGCGATCCATGACGCAGCGCCCGTGCTCGCGATTCTTAGCGAGTATGTGCCCGCAGCGATCGACGTCGATGGCCTCGTGTATCGCGAAGGGCTCAATGCCGTCAGCATCTCGGGGGGAGTCGCGGGCAATGTCATTCCCGATTCAGCCGTCGTGAGCGTCAACTACCGATTCGCTCCCAGCCGGAGCGGCGACGACGCGATCGCGCACCTTCGCGAAGTTTTCGCGGGCTTCGATATAGCCATCACCGACATCGCCGAGGGCGCTCGCCCCGGGCTTGATGCGCCAATCGCTCAAAACTTTCTTTCCGCCGTGGGCGGCGAGGCCAAGCCGAAGTACGGGTGGACGGATGTCGCGCGCTTCTCGGCCCTCGGCATCCCCGCCGTCAACTACGGCCCAGGCGACCCGCTCAAGGCCCACGCAGACGACGAGCGCGTGGACATCGCGGAGATTCTCGAGTGTGAACGCGGACTGCGGGCGTGGCTGACGTCATAGGTCGCGCGAGATGGTGGGTCAAAGTCCTCGCGATCTTCGCCGCCTCGAGAGTCGTCACGACGACACTTCTGCTCGCCTATGCGGCGGCTCAGCCGAAGAACGCGTGGACGGGAGCATCCCCCGGCTATTTCGACTTTGCCAAGATCTGGGACGGCCACTGGTATTACATCGTCGCTGCGGTGGGCTACCCATCCGAGCTTCCCATGACGGACGACGGACACGTCGGCGAGAGTGCGTGGGCGTTCATGCCCGCGTATCCCGCAGTCGTGCGCACGCTCATGCTGCTCACGACGCTCGACTTTCCCATCGCGGCTGTCATCGTCTCGACGGGCTTCGCACTCGGCGCCGCCCTCATGTTCTACCGACTCATGAACCTCGCGTTGCCGCCATCCACTAGCCTCTTCGCGGTCGTGCTGTTTTGCTTCGCGCCTTTGTCGCCCATTCTGCAAGTTGCGTACGCCGAGTCGATGCACGCGTTTCTCCTGTGCGTCGCGCTGTACCTCTTGCTCCAGCGCCGGTATTGGCTCATGGTGCCCGTCATTGCCGTCATGGCTCTCACGCGCCCGAGCGGGCTCGCGTTTGCGCTCGCGATGCTCATGCACGTCGTGTATCGCTGGTGGGTGCGGCGACGCGAGCCGTTCCCTGTAGCGGATCGCGTCGCATCCGTCACGGTCGGGTTGTTTAGCGCGTTTATGGGCGTCGCGTGGCTGCTCATCGCGGCAGCGGTCACGGGCTCGCTCACGGCCTACACAGACACCGAGCTCGCGTGGCGGTCGGCATACGTTGGCTACGGTCCGCTCATCCCGTTCGCCCCGTGGATTCAGGCCGCGGACTTCTGGGGGTCGTGGTTCGGGATGCCCGAGCCCCTGTTCACCGCAATCCTCTGCGTCGTCGTGGCGGGGTTCTTCGCGTTGCTGTTCACGCCATGGGTAAAGCGGCTCGGGCCGGATCTGCGCTTCTGGGTCGCGAGCTACGCGCTCTATCTGCTCGCGGTGTTTTTTCCGCAATCGAGCACATTCCGGCTGCTGCTGCCGATGTTTCCGCTCTTGGGCGCCGTGGCTGCGCCGAAGTCTCGCGTCTATCGCCTGGCGATCGTCGCGCTCTTCATCGCGGGGCAGTGGGCTTGGATCCACGTTGCATGGTGGGTCGATGGCTACGACTGGACGCCGCCGTGACGCTCGAGTGGGCTTCGCGGTGTTGGGATACTGCGGAATAAAGGATAATAGATCTGTATCCGTATGAAAGGGGACTACCGATGGCAGCCATGAAACCGAGGACCGGTGACGGGCCAATGGAGGCTGTCAAGGAAGGTCGCCTCATTATCGTGCGTGTACCCCTTGAGGGCGGCGGTCGACTCGTTGTTTCCGTCAACGATGCAGAGGCAAAAGAGCTTCACGACGCGCTCGCGTCGGTGGTCGCTCCCGTCTAGCCTGTTGCGCCTACTCGCCGACTTTCGTTAGCATCAGTAGTCCGTCGCCAGCGGGCGACAAGGCGCTAATCACGGCGTCAGATCTGGCTATCTCCGTGAGTAGCAGGCGGAAGTTCGCGACCGTGTTGTCGCGCTGTGTTGGGTCGGCTACGCGACCCTTCCAGAGCGCGTGAGCGACGAGCACGGTTCCGCCTGTGCGAACGAGCCGCAGGCCGTGTTCGACATACTCGATCACTGAGGCAGGATCGGCATCGATGAAGACGATATCGTAGCTCGCTTCGTTCATCCGCGGGAGCACCTCGGCGGCTCGTCCCCCGATGAGGCGGATGCGACTCCCGGCGATTCCCGCATCGGCGAAGGCTTTGCGCGCGTGCACGTGATAGTCGAGTTCTAGGTCGATAGTCGTGAGCACGGCATCCGGAGCTCCCGTCAAGAGCCACAAGCCGCTCACGCCGAGCCCCGTGCCAATCTCGATGATGTTGCTAGCGGCACTCGCTGCCGCGATGATCGCGAGTTGAGCGCCGACCGAGGCACTCACGGGCTCGACGCCGAGTTCGACGCTGTGGCGGCGCATAGCGGCGATGTCGGGGCGTTCGACGACGAACTCTTCCGCGAACTTCCAACTCAAGTCTTTGTCTGACACTCACGCACTCCTCGGCCACCTCCACTGTAGACGGAGCGGCTCACGTCACGGGCTATCCTGAACGAGTGTCCTTCGGCCTCACTTTCGACAAACTGCTGATCATAGGGATCATCGCGGTTTTCTTGCTCGGGCCCGAACGACTGCCCTACTACGCCTCGCAGCTCGCCCGATTGGTCAAGAGCTTGCGCACGATGGCGAGTGGTGCGAAAGAGCGCATGCGCGAGGAGATGGGCCCAGACTTCGACGAAATCGACTGGAAGAAGCTCGACCCTCGCCAGTACGACCCGCGCCGCATCATCCGTGAGGCACTCGTCGACGACGAGCCCGTCGCTACGGTAAAGCCCGTCGAGGGCGCATACGCCCAGCGTCAGCGGCGCCTCAAGGAGGGCCAGGCCGCGCCCTTCGACGTCGAGTCGACCTAGCTCTTTCGGATCGCCTTGAGCGTTCTCAAGAGCGCGAGCAGCAGCACGGACATCCGCGAGAACTCCGGCCCCGTGCGCGGGAGCGCGATGATCCCCGTTGCCTCGGCGATTGTGCGGGCATCCACGAATCTCAAAAGTCCTTCGCGCCCGTTTCGGCGACCGAGACCCGAGTGCTTCATGCCGCCCATGGGAGCGTCAACGCTACCGAAGCTGCCACGGTAGCCCTCGTTGATGTTGACGCTGCCGGCGTCGAGAAGGTCGGCCATGCGGCGCGCTCGGCGACGTGATCCGCTGAAGATCGAGGCATTGAGGCCGAACTCTGTCGCATTTGCCGCTGCGATCGCTTGGCTCTCGTTGTCGACCACCGTGATCGCGACGACGGGGCCGAACGACTCATTTTCGAAGAGGTCCATGTCGGGCGTCACGCCCGTGAGAACCGTGGGCGCATAGAAGTAGGGGCCGAGTTCGGGTCGTGGCTCGCCGCCAGTGAGTACGGTTGCGCCTTTTGCGACGGCGTCGTCGACGTGTGCTTGCACGCGCGCGAGCTGGGCGGCACTGGCGAGCGAACCGATGTCGATCGAGTAGTCGAGAGCCGGGCCTTGCTTGAGCGCCTTGACCGTCGCGACGAATGCGTCGGTGAACTCGGTCGCGACGGCCCGATCGACGTAGATGCGTTCGATTGACACGCACAATTGACCCATCGACGAGAAGCACGAGTAGACGGCATTTGCCGCGGCCGTCGCGGGTGAGACGTCGTCGAGCACGATGAGCGGGTTCTTTCCGCCCAGCTCAAGGGATGCCCCGACGAGCCGCCCAGCGGCACGCACCCCGACGCTCGTTCCCGTCGCAGTGGACCCCGTGAAGCACACGTAGTTGCTGGAGTCGACGATCGCGCTGCCGATGGTTTTACCCGGTCCAGCGAGGATCGCCCACAGCGCAGCAGGGACTCCCGCTTCGATGAATGCCCGACGAACCGCGAGCATGCTCGTGGCGGTCTGGTTGTCGATCTTTTGAACGACCGCGTTGCCTGCTGCGAGAGCGGGCACGATGTCCATGATGCCCAGCGCGATGGGAAAATTCCACGGCGTAATGACGCCCACGATGCCCTTGGGCGAGTAGCTCACGCGCGACTGGAAAACAAACGGAATCGCGCCAGCGCGCCGCTTCGTCGCG
>JANOOQ010000262.1:0-6310 GCA_031421515.1 Leifsonia sp. | reverse complement strand
GAGATTCCAGAATGAAAACAAGGATTTGCGATGAACGCTAGCAATAATTCCTCCGCGCGAATGAGGGCTTCTCGAAAGTAGAGCGGCTTGCAATGAGAGAGCGCGCGAAAGAACTCAAGGCAGCGAATCTCAAGGCCGACGGGCTTGCCGATGTTCTCGCGAAGATTGCCGAGATGCCACGACCCGATCGTGCAATCGGCGAGCGACTCCACGCCATCATCATGGCGAGCGCGCCCGAGCTCGAGCCCCGCACGTGGTACGGACAGCCTGCCTACTCGATCGACGGCAAAGTGGTGTGCTTTTTCCAAAGCGCAGAAAAGTTCGGGACGAGGTACGCAACCCTAGGGTTCAGCGATCAAGCGAAACTTGACGACGGCACGATGTGGCCGACTTCGTACGCCGTATCACAACTGAGCGCAACGGACGAAGCGACGATCGGATCAATCGTGAAACGAGCCGTGTCCGGTCGATCATGACGATTGGGCCGAGAGCCGCGACGACAGCTGATCAAGCGAGCTTTCGAGCGGCCTTTCCGATCATGCCGAAATCGGTATGTTCGAACGCGTCGGGATGCTTGAGCCCGAAACCGAGCGCGCGATCCACAGCGACATGGAAGATCCACGCGAGCGCAACGACTCCAATAGCGCCCACTCCCGTGACCATGAATACCCCGAGAGCGATGGCCGCTCCCCCGTAGTTGTGCACGAGGTTGTAGCACAGCGAGCCGAAGCGCTGCCCCACGAGATATCCGACGGCTGAAACGTCAAACGCGAGGAAGAGCACGAGAAGCCACCACCAGTCAAACCCCACGAGTACGGTCGCCAGCACAACCACGCACGCGATGAGCGCATTCTCGATTCTGCGCACAACTATTGGATTCATGGGGCAATCGTGCCGCACAATGCCACGGTGCAAAAGAGCGCGTTAGTCTCGCAGCATGGACAGCTTCGTTCTCTCGATTGATCAAGGCACTACGAGCACTCGCGCGATCATCTTCGACCATGCGGGAACCGTCGTTTCGGTCGGCCAACTCGAGCATGATCAGATCTTTCCTCGCGCGGGCTGGGTTGAGCACGACCCCGTGCAGATTTGGGCCAACACGCGCGAAGTGATCGGTCAAGCGCTCGGCAAGGCCGACATGACCCGGCACGAGATCATTGCCGTGGGTATCACCAATCAACGCGAAACTACGGTCGTGTGGGACAAGCTCACGGGCATCCCCGTCTACAACGCGATCGTGTGGCAAGACACTCGCACTCAGCCCATCGTCGACCGCATCGCGTCGGGCGACACCGATCGCTTCAAAGCCACGGTCGGCCTCCCTCTCGCGACCTACTTCTCGGGAAGCAAGATCGCGTGGATCCTCGAGAACGTCGACGGTGCGCGCGCTAAAGCCGATGCCGGTGACCTGCTCTTCGGCACTACCGACAGCTGGCTCTTGTGGAACCTCACGGGCGGCGTCAGCGGGGGCATCCACGCGACGGATGTCACGAACGCGAGCCGCACTCTCTTCATGAACCTCGAGACGTGCGAATGGGACGAGCAGATTCTCGCTGAGTTCGGAGTTCCCGTGTCGATGATGCCCGAAATCAAAAGCTCCTCGGGCGTTTTCGGCACGGTTGAACTCTCGAATCTCTTGCGTGAAGTGCCCGTCACTGGCATCCTCGGCGACCAGCAGGCCGCGACCTTCGGTCAAGCGGCTTTCGGCCCAGGCGAATCGAAAAACACATATGGGACCGGCAATTTCTTGATCGTCAACACGGGCGAGAAGATCGTGCACTCCGACAACGGCTTGCTCACGACGGTCGCGTATCGCCTCGGTGACTCCCCCACGAACTACGCGCTCGAGGGGTCGATCGCCGTGACGGGCTCGCTCGTGCAGTGGTTGCGCGACAACCTCGGAATCCTCGAGAAGTCGAGCGACATCGAGGCCCTCGCTGCGACTGTCGACGACAACGGCGGTGTCTACTTCGTGCCTGCCTTCTCAGGTCTTTTCGCCCCACATTGGAGACCGGATGCCCGTGGCGCGATCCTCGGACTCACTCGTTTCGCCAACAAGGGCCACATCGCTCGGGCCGCGCTCGAAGCCACTGCGTTCCAGACGCGGGAGGTGCTCGACGCCGTCAATGCCGACTCAGGTGTGGATCTCACCGAGCTCAAGGTCGACGGTGGAATGGTTGCGAACGAGACGCTCATGCAGTTTCAAGCCGATCTGTTGGGCGTCCCGGTCATTCGACCTGTGGTCGCCGAGACGACCGCACTCGGTGCCGCGTACGCCGCGGGCCTCGCTGTCGGCTTCTGGAAAGACCTCGACGAACTGCGCGCGAATTGGCAGGAGGGCAAGCGTTGGGTTCCGACGATGTCGCCCGAGGTGAGAGACGCCCACATGCGAAATTGGGCGAAGGCGGTGTCGAAGACGCTCAACTGGGTCGACGACGACGCTCCCGCCGGTTGACCCCCAGGCGCTCAGCGGTTCGTAGCCGCAACCCACTCAGCGAGCTTTTCGGCGGCAGCCCCAGAATCAACCACAGCCTCGGCGCGCGCAAGCTGCGCACCGAGCCGCTCGAGAATTGGGTTTTGCATTTGTTCCGCGTCCATCGAGAGCTCGAACGCCGTGAGTCCAGCAGCGGCATTGAGCAGAACGACGTCACGCACAGGCCCAGGGTCTCCCGCGAGCACGCGTCGAGCTACCTCGGCGTTGTGCTCCGGATCGGCCCCGAGGAGCGACTGAATGTCGGCCCGCGCGATCCCGAGGTCAGTCGGGTCGAGGTCGTGCTCGGCGACAACCCCGCGCGCCACTTCCCAAATGTGGCTGTGTCCCGTCGTCGTGAGCTTGTCGATCCCGTCATCGCCGCGATAGACGAGCGCAGTCGCTCCCCTCGTCTGAAAGACCTCGACGACGAGCGGCACTCGCTCGAGACTCGCGACTCCCACGGCCGAGGCGTTGGGGCGAGCCGGATTGCATAGCGGCCCGAGAATGTTAAAGAGTGTCGAGATTCCGAGCTCGCGACGCGTCGGGCCCGCGTGTCTGAAGCCTGGGTGAAAGAGCGCAGCGTAGGCAAAAGTGATGCCGGTCTCGGCAAGTACTTCGGCAACCCGCTCGGGACCGATGTCGAGATTAAGCCCGAGAGCCGCAAGCACATCAGATGCCCCTGAGGCCGAACTCGCACCACGATTACCATGCTTCACGACGGGAACTCCCGCGGCCGCCGCAATCACCGACGCAATCGACGAAATGTTGAGAACGGCTCCGTACGGGTCTCCCCCCGTGCCAACGATGTCGAGCACATTGGGGTCGACGCTCAGGGGCAACGCGTTCGCGAGCACTGCATCCCGAAATCCAACGATCTCGTCGACGGTTTCGCCTTTAACCCGCAGTGCGACGAGCATTCCCGCGAGTTGAGCGGATGTCGCCTCCCCCGCCATGACGGATTGCATAGCCCATTCGGCATCACTAATCGACAGATTGTCGCCTTCGATGAGGGCGGAGATGATATTTGGCCAAGTGTGCTCGCGGGACATGTCCCAAATCCTAGCTAGAGAGGCACGACTGGCCCCCGGAATGACAAAACGGAGCCTCGATATCGACCATAATGGAGGAGTGACCACTGCATCTCTCTCGCGCTCGATCGGTGCTCCCGTCGTGCAACGCCCGAATATCGTGGCTGTCGGAACCATCGTGTGGCTCGGAAGCGAGGTGATGTTCTTCGCGGGTCTCTTCGCGATCTACTTCACGCTCAAATCGACCTCCCCGGGATTGTGGGAAGAGCAGACCGCGAAACTCAATGTTGGCTTCGCGCTTGTCAATACGCTCGTGCTGGTGTCGTCGTCGTTTACCGCCCAATTCGGCGTCTTCGCCGCAGAAAAACTGCAAGCCCGCCGCACAGGTGGCCACCTCCAATTCTGGAAGTGGGGCATGACTGAGTGGTTCTTCCTGACGTACGTGCTCGGTGCGTTCTTCGTCGCCGGACAGATCTTCGAATACGCGCTCCTCGTAAGTGAGCACGTCACGCTCAATAGCGACGCGTACGGGTCGGTGTTCTACTTCACGACCGGATTCCACGGCCTCCATGTCACGGGTGGACTCATTGCTTTCCTGCTCATCATCGGGCGCGGGTTCGCCGTCAAGAACTTCGGACACAAAGAGGCGACGAGCGCCATCGTCGTCTCGTACTACTGGCACTTCGTCGACGTTGTGTGGATCGGCCTGTTCGCGGTCATCTACCTCCTCAAATGAGAATCGGAACCAAACGCACCATGGCGAAGTCAACAACAGCTACCCGCGCGCAGCGGCCTTCTGGTCGCCGCCACCCTCTCGCAACCGTCGCTCTCCTGACGATCGGTCTACTCAGCACGGGTGGCGTGTATGCGCTCTTCACGACGAGCGCGACCGCCGAGACGAGTGCGGCCGCCGACGCCCAGATCGTCGAGGGCGGCAAGCTCTTCGCCGCCAACTGCGCGACGTGCCACGGCATGGCCCTCCAAGGCACGACTCAAGCGCCGAGCCTCATCGGCGTTGGCGCGGCTTCGGTGGACTTCCAAGTTGGTACGGGTCGGATGCCCATGGCCGCAACCGGTCCGCAGGCTGAGCAAAAGCCCGTGCAATTCACTCCCGAACAAGTCGCAGCCCTCGCGTCTTACGTCGCCTCGCGCGGCGCTGGCCCAGCGATCCCTGACGAGAGTGACCTCGTCGGCACGGACGCCGCGATCGGTGCCGAGCTCTTCCGCATCAATTGCGCGATGTGCCACAACGTCGCGGGCGCTGGCGGCGCTCTCACCGAAGGCAAGTTCGCTCCCCCGCTTGGCGGCGTCGAAGCCGTCTACGTCTACGAAGCAATGGTCACGGGGCCGCAGAACATGCCCGTATTCAATGACGACAACATTTCTCCCGAAGACAAAGCGAACATCATCAGCTACTTGAAGTTCCTCGACGAGACGCCGTCTGTCGGTGGTTTCGGACTCGGGGATATCGGACCGGTATCTGAGGGCTTGTTCATCTGGATTTTCGGACTCGGAGCGATCGTGGCAATCACGGTCTGGCTCACTGCAAAGTCCAACTGAGCAATTCGGCACATTGTGACGGTTGAAGGGAAAAGCATGGCGAAGGACCAGGGCGACACTAGCGGCACTGCCGCAGGCTCGACTGTCGAGAAGTACGGCGATAACTTGCCGTCGTCCGGCACGGCAGTTGTCGTATCCGACGAGGTACCCAACCCCGGGTTTGAGCCGTACCGCGCACGCGTAGCAGACCTCGACCCCAAGGTTGAAGCGCAGCAAGAACGTCGCGTGTCGGCGCTCTTCCTCGTATCGATCATCGGCAGCGTGCTCGCCGTCGTCGTGTACATCGCCTTCCCAATCATCCCGGGCAATATCGAATCGGTTCGTCTCAACAATCTGTTCTTGGGCCTCGCGATTACGCTCGGCCTCATGGGAATCGGCATCGGCGCAATTCACTGGTCGAAGGCGCTAATGGACGGCCATGACATGGTCGAATACCGCCACGGCACGCGCGGGACCGACGCAACCCGTCAGAAGGCCGTCGAGGTCTTCACGCTAGGAAACAAGGAATCCGGCTTCACCCGCCGCAAGCTCATTCGCAACACACTCATCGGAGCGCTCGTCGTGAGCCCACTGCCAGCAGTCGTGTTGTTCCGCGACCTCGCTCCCGCTGCCGATCCCGTGGCTCTCCTTAAGCACACGGTGTGGGAGAAGGGAACCCGGCTCACGCGTGACCCCTCGGGAACGCCCATCCGCGCCTCCGAAGTCACGCTCGGATCGGTGTTCCACGTCATCCCCGAGGGGCTCAACGACTTGGAAGAGAAGCTCGAAGAAAAGGCGAAGGCCGCAGTTCTGCTCATGCGCCTCAAGCCAGAAGACCTCAACCCGTCTTCGGGTCGCGAGGACTGGAGCTACGCAGGAATCGTCGCCTATTCCAAGATTTGCACGCACGTCGGATGCCCCGTCGCTCTGTATGAGCAGCAAACACACCGCTTGCTGTGCCCGTGTCACCAGTCGCAGTTCGACATCACTCGCGAAGCGCTCGTGATCTTCGGGCCCGCGAAGCGACCGCTGCCACAATTGCCCATCACTGTCGACGAGGAAGGCTACTTGGTCGCTCGCAGCGACTTCACCGAGCCCGTCGGACCAAGCTTCTGGGAGCGCAAGCTATGACGACCACCGACGAACGGCCAGTAGCAGTTGTTCCTGCCTCGAAGGGTCAGAGATTCGCGGGTTGGGCGGGCAACTACATCGATGAGCGCACGAGCATCTCGGGCCTCGTAAAGGAACTCGGTCGCAAGATCTTCCCCGA
>JANOOQ010000261.1:0-5283 GCA_031421515.1 Leifsonia sp. | reverse complement strand
GGCGTCGACGAGCACGGTGGGGTCAGTGCCGATGACTTGCAGGCGCCCAGGGGACGTTGCGGTTGCGAGCCCTTCCGCGAGCACATCAGAGACGAGTCGCTGGCTGCCCGAACCCAAGAACGACTCAACGGCGGCGATCGCGAGCGCGGCGTTTCGGCCCTGATAGTCACCGAAGAGCGGCAAGAACAGATCCCGATAGACGCCGGCGATGCCGCGGACTGTGATGACTTGTCCCCCTACCGCGAGAGTCGAGCTCTCGAGCGCGAACGCGTCACCCTCGACCGCGAGCGTCGACTCCGTGAGCTCGGCCGCTCGCTCTAGTTCGGCGAGGGCATCCGCTTTCTGAGCCGCTGACACGACGTTTGCGACGGGCTTGATGATGCCCGCTTTCGTGCGCGCGATCGCGGCGACGGTCGAGCCAAGGCGCTGCGTGTGATCGAGCGCGATGGGCGTGAACACGGCAACTTGGCCGTCGGCGACGTTCGTGGAATCCCACTCGCCGCCCATTCCGACCTCGATGACGGCAACGTCAACGGGGGCGTCAGCAAACGCCGCGAAAGCGAGCACCGTGAACGCTTCGAAGAACGTCAAGGGCTCTTGCGAGGTCGAGACGAGTTCTGCGTCGACGAGTTCGACGAACGGGCGAACGTCGGCCCAATTCTCGGCGAATGATCGGTTGGAGATGGGCACTCCATCGATCACGATGCGCTCGTTGACCCGAACGAGGTGCGGGCTCGTCAAGAGTCCCGTGCGCAGTCCATACGCGCGCAGGATGCTCTCGATCATGCGACTCGTTGAGGTCTTGCCGTTCGTGCCCGTGACGTGCACGATGGGGTAGCTGCGTTGCGGGTCGCCAAGCAACTCGACGGCGCGGCGCGTGGCCTCGAGGCGCGGCTGCGGCGCGGCCTCGCCGACGCGAGCGAGCAGCTCGGCGTATGCCCGATCCGCGTCGTCTTGGTATTCGGAGTCTTCGAGCTCCCAATCCGAATCGGCGTCAAGGTTCGTGCCCTCGTCGGCCGCCGCAAATGGACTCAGATCCGCAATCGGATTGAAGTCATCATCGCCGAGATCTTCGTCGCGAGACTCGTCATCACGCTCAGACATTGATTGCTCCAGACTTCACGACGTCGATTACCAGTACACCAGCATTTGAGTACTGTGCGACAGCCAAAACCGTGCGCTGCGCTCCCGCCGTGCCGCTCAGCGCTGCATGCACTTCGGGCGTCTCTGACACCGTGAAGTTCGCTGAAAGCGCGAGAGTCTCGGTCGAGATCGTTTCGGCGAACTGTTCGAGAGCCGCGATGTCGGATGCCGAGTCCCCCGTGATTGCGAGCGCGATGCGGTCGCTCACCTCGAGGCCTGCGGCTTTACGGGTGTCTTGTACGGCGCGGATGATGTCGCGCGCGAGGCCTTCGGCCTCAAGCTCGGGTGTTGTCTCGGTATCGAGAATCACGAAGCCGCCGTCGGCGAGAAATGAGATCGCGCTCGACGGATCAGCCGACTCGAGTTCGAGCTCGAATTCGCTCGCGTCGAGGGCGATTCCCCCCACCGTGACGCCCGTCGCAGTGACACTCCAGTCGCCCGCTTTCGCCGCTTGAATGACGGCTTGCACTTGCTTGCCGAGTCGCGGCCCGAGAGCGCGCGAATTGACGCTGAGCTTCTTCGCTATTCCGAAAGCGTCGAGCGAGTCAGCGTTGAGCGCCGTGAACTCGACGGCCTTGACGTTGAGTTCGTCGCGCAAGATATCGGCGAACGCTTCCGACGACTCGTCGCTTACGACCGTCAGCCGCGCGAGCGGGAGGCGAACGCGCAGCCCTTGAGCCTTACGAAGTGCGAGCCCAGCTGACGCGACTTCGCGCACGCGGTCCATCGACGATACAAGCGCGTCGTCTTCGGGGAAGAGCTCGGCGTCTGGCCAATTCTCGAGATGCACGCTGCGGCCGCCCGTGAGGCCGCGCCAGATCTCCTCGGAGACGAGCGGGATGAGCGGCGCGGCAACTCGAGTGACGGTTTCGAGCACGGTGTAGAGGGTGTCGAATGCGTCGGAGTCCGTGCCGTCCCAGAACCGGTCACGACTGCGGCGGACGTACCAGTTGGTAAGAACGTCGGCGAAGTCGCGCAGTTTTTCGGCAGCCATGGGGCTGTCGAGGGCCTCGAGCTCGGCCGTGACATCCGTCACGAGACGACGCGTCTTCGCGAGGAGGTAGCGGTCGAGCACGTTGCTAGAGTCTGTGCGCCACGTCTCGGCTGGTTGAGTAGGCGCGGCCGTATCGAAACCACTTGCACCCGGCGATTTCGATACGCCCTGCGGGCTACTCAATCCGCCTGACCGGCTGTTCGCATACAGCGTGAAGAAGTAGTACGTGCTCCAGAGGGGCAACATGATCTCGCGAACGCCACTGCGGATTCCCTCTTCTGTGACGACGAGGTTGCCTCCGCGGATGACCGATGACGACATGAGAAACCAGCGCATTGCATCCGCGCCGTCCCGATCAAAGACCTCGGAGACGTCGGGATAGTTGCGCAAGCTCTTGGACATCTTTTGTCCGTCACTGCCGAGCACTATTCCGTGGCTGATCACGTTCTTGAATGCCGGCCGATCGAAAAGCGCCGTCGAGAGCACGTGCATCGTGTAGAACCAGCCGCGCGTTTGGCCGATGTATTCGACGATGAAGTCCGCGGGGTTGTGGCTATCGAACCACTCCTCGTTCTCGAACGGGTAGTGCACTTGCGCGAACGGCATCGACCCTGAGTCGAACCACACATCGAGCACATCGGAAATGCGACGCATCGTGGATGCCCCACTCGGGTCATCCGGATTCGGTCGGGTCAACTCGTCGATGAACGGACGGTGCAAGTCCGGCTCGCCTGCTCCATTGACGGGCAGCACTCCAAAGTCGGCCTCGAGTTCAGCGAGCGAGCCGTACACATCGACGCGCGGAAATGCGGGGTTATCGCTCTTCCATACGGGAATCGGCGAGCCCCAGTAGCGGTTGCGCGAGATCGACCAGTCGCGAGCGTTCGCGACCCATTTGCCGAACTGACCGTCTTTGACGTTGTCTGGCACCCAATTGATCTCTTGATTGAGCTCGCCCATGCGATCGCGGATCTCTGGCACGCGCACGAACCAGCTTGACACTGCCTTGTAGATGAGGGGGTTGCGGCAGCGCCAACAGTGCGGGTACGAGTGCTCGTAGCTCTTGACCTGGAACAAGCGTCCGTCGGCCCGAAGCTTCTTGATGAGAACGGGGTTGGCGTCGAACACGTGAAGCCCCGCGACCTCGGAAATGAGGGGCAAGAACTTGCCCCCATCGTCGACAGAGATGATGACGGGGATGTCCGCGGCGGCGCACACGATCTGGTCGTCTTCACCGTACGCGGGTGCTTGGTGCACGATGCCCGTGCCCTCGCCCGTCGCGACGTAGTCGGCGACGAGCACTTGCCACGCGTTTTCGGTGCCCCATTCCTCGGTGTCCGCGTAGTAGTCCCACAAGCGCGCGTAGCGCACGCCGGCTAGTTCGGCGCCGAGCAGCGTCTTCGTGATTGCTGCGGTTGCGGCATCCGCTGACTCGAATCCCAAGTCTTTCGCGTGGGCGGCAACCGTGTCGGTCGCGAGCAAATACTGGGCCGGGGCAGCACTCAGCGGGCCATTCGATACGACGGAATAGTGGATGCCGGGGCCCACCGCGAGCGCGAGGTTGGTCGGGAGCGTCCAGGGGGTCGTCGTCCATGCCAGGGCAAGCACGCCCGTGAGACCCAGGAGCTCGGCCTTCTGCCCCTCAAGCGGGAACGTGACCGTGACGGACTGGTCTTGACGCATCTTGTAAACGTCGTCGTCCATGCGCAATTCGTGGTTCGACAAAGGGGTTTGATCGCGCCAGCAATAGGGCAAGACTCGGTAGCCCTCATACGCGAGGCCCTTGTCGTGTAGTCGCTTGAACGCCCAAATGACGCTCTCCATGAAGGAGGGGTCGAGCGTCTTGTAGTCGTTCTCGAAATCGACCCAGCGCGCTTGGCGGGTTACGTACTCTTGCCACTCTCCCGTGTACTTGAGCACGGACTCTTTCGCCGCGGCGTTGAAGGCCGCTATGCCCATCTGCTCGATCTGGCTCTTATCGGTAATGCCGAGTTGGCGTTCTGCCTCGAGCTCGGCGGGCAGGCCGTGCGTGTCCCACCCGAAGCGTCGGTGAACTTGCTTGCCGCGCATCGTCTGGAATCGCGGGAAAAGATCCTTTGCGTAACCCGTGAGTAAATGGCCGTAGTGGGGAAGCCCGTTTGCAAACGGCGGTCCATCGTAAAAGACCCACTCGGGGGCACCGTCGCGCTGATCGATCGACGCTTGAAAAGTACCGTCGTCTTTCCAGTACGCCAACACTCGCTCTTCGACAGACGGAAATTGCGGGCTCGGCGGCACCGACTCGTCGGGAGTGTGGCGGGGGTACGACATGTGGGCTCCTGTGCTGTGATCTGCACGAGGACGACCCTTCGGCCGCGGTACCACCCCGCTTGCGGTTCCATGAACCACCACTCGTTGCTGCGTTGACGGGCTTACCCGCTCGGATCTACCTGGCTTGCGCCGCTCTGCCGAGAACTCCCCGGTGATTGCCGGATCGGTGTCTGTGTGCACAGTCTACGGGATGCGCGGCGGTGCACTGTTGTGGCTTTCTATGGGTGGGAGCAGAATCTTGACATGAAATTGACGCGGATTCTCGGCTTGTCTACGGTAGCAATTCTGGGCGCGATGCTCACGGGATGTTTCGCGGCAGAGACGACCCAGCAAGCGGAATTCCTCGCGACTGCGCGTGCGACCGAAGCCCCCGAAGGATTCGACGTGTCACTCAATCCGATCGGCGAGTGTTCCGAAATCCACTCGATGTGCACGAGTCCCGCGGTCGTGTGGATGTACTCGTCGAACGACGGGCGCGGGGTGCCGACGACGCCGACCTTGTGTGCACTCGGTTCTTGACATGGGCGCAACTCAACAACGTCGAGTCGATCTTCGTCAGCAACGACCTTCAGTGGGAGTACTGGTTTGTGGAGGCCGTGTTCGAGAAGGTTCTCGCGGGATCAATTGCGAGTTTTCCCGTTGACAGTGACGGTGCTCTCGAAGCGTGCCTTACTGTCGTCGCCGACCCAGCAAATGTCGACCAAGCGGCTGGACTTGTCAATCATCACAACGTTGTCGGGGTGACCTCCGCCGGTAGCAATCACTTTGTCGCAATGCTTGCTCTTCCGCGCACAATGACCTCCATCGGTGCCATCGATACATCCGGGCAATTTGAC
>JANOOQ010000260.1:0-1637 GCA_031421515.1 Leifsonia sp. | reverse complement strand
GCGGTCTGGTTGTTGTCCTTGTTGTTCTGACGTATCCAGTCCCTCTGATTCTTCGATATCACGTTGCCATTGGCGTCGTAACCGATCGAGAAGGTGTAGTTGCGCACCTTGCCCGTTGCCATTTGCCAACTGCCCGTCCCGCCAGTGACCCGCTCGTACTTGTCGTATGTGTAGCTCTGTGCTGTGGCGCCGCCGAACAGGTTCGAGACCGGCGCGGGTAGGTCGTTGCTGTACGTCTGCGGGTTGCCTACGGCGTCGTAGGTGTAGCGCAGGTCCTGGATCTCCTCGTATGTCGGGCTCGTGATGCCCTTGCGGCCAGGCAGGACGGTGCGCTGCCCGGTGAGCCAGCGCGTATCGGGGTCGTAGTTCCGCTCCGTCGCCGCGTTGTTGCCGAGCTTGTCGTACTTCACCCGGAAAAACTCGTCGTACTGACGATTCTTCAGGTACGAGTACTCCCACGTGTGGGGCTGGTTCTCGAAAATCGGCGCGCCGAGCGCATCGACGCCGACCTGCACCCGAAGGAATCCGAGTTCCGATCCGACGACATTCGATACGAGACCGCCGAAGTCGTAGTCGTAGGTCAACTGCTCGGTGTCGGGATACTTCACCGTGGCGATCCGGCTGAGCCCGTCGTACGTCCACTCGGTCGTCCAGCGCAACTTCGACCGATCGACGTTCGGGTTGTACCACTGGTGCGTCTTCATCTCGGCCGTCTGCTTGGCGAGATCCCCGGCCGCCGAATACTCGTTCGTGGTGATTCGCGCGCCGTCCTCCTGCGTGACGACACGGCCGGCGCCATTGCCGGGTGCGCCTGCCGCACCATAGGTATAGGTGACATCGGGCGTGGCACCGGGGTAGTCGATTCCGGTGAGCCGATCGAGCTGATAGGTGTAGTGGATCTGCTGGTTGAGCGCCCGCAGGTTGGGTGTCACCTTGCTGATTTGCTTGCCCTCGGGGTCATAGCCGAACGTCACGAGCCCACCGTCGGGCGTCGTGGTCGACAGGCGGCGGCCTCGGAGGTCGTAGGTGTGAATCGTGGCGTTGCCCGCCGAGTCGACCACCCGCGTGAGCTGACCCATGCCGTCGGTCTCATACGACGTCCGCAGCGCGGATGCAACTCCGGCCGGCTGATCGTCGACCGCCTTGATGACATCGCGAATGTCGGTATAGGTCGTCGTTGCACGGCTATTCGGTGCAGTGCTGATCGTCTGCATCAGCACTGGACCACCCGGCACGGCGGGCTGGTAGTCATAGACGTTCGACGTTGTTCGTCCGCCCGGCTCCACAACGTCGCCCGGAAGATCCCACAGGTCATAGGTCGACGTCGTGACCGGACCGGTATACACGGCGGGGTCAAACGTAGCCAAGGCTGTGGCGCCCGCGCGCGGGGTGTACTCCTCCACCGGGTGGCCGAGTGCGTCGTACTTCAACCCGCCGCTCACCACAATGCCTTCGACCGAGGGCGAACCGGCGGCGACAAAGATCGACGCGTCACGTTTGGTCTCGGTCACCCGGCCCTTGCCATCGACGAACACCGCGGTGTCGATCGAGTTGCCCGCATTGAACACGTCGCTGTGATGGGCGATCGCGTGCCCGTATACAGCACTCGGGTGGTACTCGTAGGTAACGAGATCGAC
>JANOOQ010000259.1:0-3475 GCA_031421515.1 Leifsonia sp. | reverse complement strand
GAAGCGGCAGCCAACTGGAAGCCGACCCCGGAGGCCAAGAGCAAGGCAATCACGTTCCGCATCATCGCGGCCGTGCTGTGGGCGCTCGCAATCGGTGCCGAAGCGTTCGCGATCTTCTGGGTACTGCGGCAAACCCCGGTCAACATGATTTTGTTGATCGGGATGCTCGTGGGAATCGGTGCACTTGCCGTCGGAGGTTCTCTGCTGTGGAAGAAGGCCAACCGCCTCGACCCCGCGCGCAAGTCGGACAAGTTCCGCTTCTTCGTGCAGAACCAACTCGGCGCCATCATCACGATCGTCGCATTCTTGCCGCTCATCGTTCTGATCTTCACGAACAAGGAGATGGACGGAAAGCAAAAGGGAATCGCGGGCGCCATCGGTATCGTGCTACTCCTTGTGGCTGGCTACCTCGGCACCTCGATCAATCCGCCGTCGGTCGATCAGTACACCGCCGAGACTGCGCAGGTTGTGGAGCTGACGGGCCAGAACTTGGTCTACTGGACCAAGTCGGGCGAGGTATTCCACTTGTGCGAAGACGCATCGGCCGTCAACCTCGAGTCCGAGGACAACACGATTTACTCCGGCACGGTTGCGGATGCTCACGCAGCCGGCAAGTCGCGCCTCACACTACAAGTCGACCAGGAGCTCGAGCAGTGCGGCATCACGCCGCCCGAAGCGCCTGCTGTCGAGGAGACGCCTGCGCCGTAGTTAAGACGCTCAAACTAAAGGCCGCCCTTCGGGGTGGCCTTTAGTTGTTGGCCGGCCCTCCGCACCGTTCAATAGTGCGGTCACTAGTCTTGACCCATGTTTTTTCGACGTGTCATCGCGCGCATCTTTTGGGCCTTCAGTTCGTGGCGGATGGTGTCAGAGCCGGCGCCCGACCGACCAACCGTGCTGATCGGCGCACCGCACACGTCGAACTGGGACTTCGTCTTCATGCTTGCGATCGCATGGAGGCTCGACATGCGCTTTCGCTGGCTGGGCAAGACGGGTCTCTTCACGGGCTGGCGCGGCCCGATCATGCGCGGCCTCGGCGGCATCGCGGTCGATCGGGATGCGCCGGGCGCCGTGGTTTCGGAGGTCCTCGAGCGCATCGAGTCGGGCGACGTGTTCGGCCTCGTCGTCACCCCCGATGGCACCCGCAAGGGCCACACCTACTGGAAGTCGGGTTTCTACCGCATCGCTCGCGACGCCCGGCTGCCTGTCACTCTCGGCTACGTCGACCGCACCACGATGACCACCGGGCTTGGTCCGACCATCGACCTCACCGGCGATATCTCGAGCGACATGGACCGCATCCGCGCCTTCTACGCCGACAAGTCGGGCGTGAAGCCCGAGCACAAGGTCGAGCCGCGCTTGCGCGAAGAGCTCGCCAGCCCTTAGTTGTTAAACCGAAACTCCACCACGTCGCCGTCTTGCATCACGTAGTCCTTGCCCTCGATGCGGGCCTTGCCCTTTGCGCGAGCCTCCGCGATTGAGCCGGTCTCGACGAGGTCGTTGAAGCCGATGACCTCGGCCTTGATGAAGCCCTTCTCGAAGTCGGTGTGGATCACGCCCGCCGCTTGCGGCGCCTTCCAGCCCTTGCCGATCGTCCAGGCACGAGATTCTTTCGGCCCCGCGGTGAGGTAGGTCTGCAAGCCGAGGGTGTCGAAGCCGATTCGCGCGAGTTGGTCGAGTCCGCTTTCCGCTTGCCCCGTGGATGCGAGCAGCTCCGCTGCGTCGGCCGCGTCGAGATCGATGAGCTCACTCTCGAGTTTGGCATCGAGGAAAATCGCCTGGGCGGGAGCAACGAGGGCGGCCATTGTGGCGAGAGCCGCGGCATCCTGCAGGATGGCTTCGTCGATGTTGAAGACATAGATGAAGGGCTTCGCCGTGAGCAACCCGAGCTCGCGAATCGGTGTGAGGTCGAGACCCGCGGCAGAGAGTGGCTTGCCTGAGTCGAGCGCCTTTTGCGCCGCGAGCGCGGTCTCGAGAACGACGGGTTCGATGCGCTTGGTCTTGAGTTCCTTCTCGTAGCGCTCAATCGCCTTGCCGAGAGTTTGCAGGTCGGCGAGGATCAGCTCGGTGTTGATGGTTTCCATGTCGGATGCCGCATCCACTCGCCCGTCGACGTGCACGACATCGGCATCAGTGAAGCCGCGAATGACTTGAGCGATTGCATCGGCCTCACGGATGTTGGCGAGGAACTTATTGCCGAGGCCCTCCCCCACGCTTGCGCCCTTGACGATTCCCGCGATGTCGACGAAAGACACGGGCGCCGGCAGGATGCGCTCGCTGTTGAAGATCTCGGCGAGTTTCGTGAGCCGGGCATCCGGAAGGTTGACGATGCCGATGTTGGGCTCGATCGTCGCAAACGGATAGTTGGCCGCGAGCACCTGGTTTTTGGTGAGGGCGTTGAAGAGGGTGGACTTGCCGACATTGGGCAGACCGACGATTGCAATAGTGAGAGCCACGAGGGTCTAGCGTACCGCGCGCTGGAGCTAAGGGAATCGCGAAAGCGATTGCGCGACGCCAGCGCCGACCGAGCTTGCTCGGGAGGTACCGGCGAGTCCTCCATATAGTGTCCGAGGTGCGTGCGACGATCGAGTCGTGCCAGTAGATTTCACCGCGATCGACTTCGAGACCGCCAACAATTCACCGGCTAGCGCGTGCTCGGTGGGGCTCGTCAAGGTGCGGGACGGGCACGTCGTCGACACCGCGTATTGGCTCATCAAGCCGCCGCTGGGCCACGACGCCTTCCTCGAGTGGAACGTTCGTATTCACGGCATCATGGCAGTGGATGTCGCCGACGCCCTGCTCTGGAGCGAACAGTTGCCTGACCTCACGGCGTTCGTGGGCAACGACCCCTTGGTCGCCCACAACGCGGGATTCGACATGGGGGTCATCACGGCAGCGAGTGCCGCCTCGTACCTCGAGAGCCCGACGTTCGACTACTTGTGCAGCCTGCACGTCGCGCGCAAGACCTACCATCTCGACTCGTACAAGCTTCCGGCTGCTGCGATGGCTGCGGGCTTCGAAGACTTCGCGCACCACAACGCTCTGGCGGATGCTCAAGCCTGCGCCGCGATCATCGTGCACGCCGCGGCTCGGCACGGGGCATCCACTATTGCGGAGCTCGCTGAAGCCACGGGGTCACGCGTTAAGCGGATTGGTGTTCTCGAGATTCCGACGAGCTCGGTCTCTCAATAGCGTCAGTCCGAACACAAGGCTGCAGATCGGCACTCCCGCGACGATCGCCAGAATGTAGAAGACGAATAAGCCGTCTGGCGCAACCAGAAAAGGCAGCGCGAGATCCCCAAGCAGTATCAAGAGCACGAGCGTGGGTAGCACGGCCGCGAGGGCCGGCACCCGCACTCCTCGGCGCCACAGCACAAGACCGAACGCAACGAGCCACGCGGCGAGGGCGAGCATCCCGGCAGAAAGCAAACCTTGCGTTCCTGCCATCTGCACCGCGAGGTAAGCGGCCTCGCCCCAA
>JANOOQ010000258.1:0-2029 GCA_031421515.1 Leifsonia sp. | reverse complement strand
CCGTTCGAGTACGAGCTGTACTTCTCGGTGTAACTCTGTAGAACCTGCAACGGCCGCGCCCTCCGGGGTGCGGCCGTTGTTGTTTGTGCGACGTGGCTAACCCGTGCTCGCAGGGCGCTTCGTGCCGCCGTAGAAGCGCTTCTCGAAGACTTGGCGCGCGAGGCGAGTGGCACGCAGGTAGTCCTCTTCAAACGTCGTAGCTGAGCCCGGGGGGTACTCCAACAAGCGCGAGACTCCTTCGAGCTGGCGGCGGTCCTTGGGCAGCACATCGGAGGTCTTTGACGTCCACAGCGTCATTGCGGAGCGGGCGCGGGATGCGAGCATCCACGCATCCCGAAGCTTGCGGCCATCGGCTGCCGAAACGAGGCCCTCGCTCTCGGCCGCTGCCAACGCGCGAAGCGTCGACGTCGTGCGAAGACCCTTTACGCGTGCTCCGTGCTGTAGTTGCAAAAGCTGCACGAACCACTCGACGTCGCTGAGCGAGCCGCGCCCGAGCTTGAGGTGTCGCGCGGGGTCTGCCGCTTGCGGCAAGCGTTCCGCCTCGACACGCGCCTTGATTCGCTTGACCTCACGCACGTCTTGCTCCGAGATCGCGATCGGGAATCGAACCTCGTTCGCGAGTTCCTCGAAGGCCGCTAAGACGCCGGCATCGCCTACGACTCCTCGAGCCCGAAGCAGAGCCTGAGCCTCCCACGTGAGCGACCAGCGCGCGTAGTACGCCCGATACGACTCGAGCGAGCGCACGATTGCGCCGTTCTTGCCCTCGGGTCGAAGGCCGATATCGAGGTCGAGCGGAATGCGCAAGTCTTCCGTGAAGCGACTGAGCGCGCGCACGATCTGCTCGGCGCGCTGCTGAGCCTCCTCGTCGGATGCCCCTGCCGCCCGATAGACGTACATGACGTCGGCATCCGAGCCGAAGCCGAGCTCCGCTCCCCCGTATCGCCCCATCGCGACGATACCGAACTCGATGCCGTCGCCGTACCGGTGGGCGAGCGCGAGCGCTCCCGTGAGCACGGCAGTGTTGATGTCGGACAGGGCGACGCCCAGTTCCTCGATCGTGATCATGCCGAGGATGGCGGCGATCGCGAGCCGCAACACCTCGCGCCTGCGCGCGGTGCGCAATGCCTGCGCCGCGGCATCCGCCTCCCCTTCGTGTCTAGCAACCGTCGCTGCCGCCTCGTCGAGCAAGAGCGCGAGCGACCGGGGGCGAAGCTCTTCTTCGTTCTCAAGCCATGCGGCCGCTTCGGGGATGCGCTCAAAGAGGTCCGCCACGAATCGCGAGCCCGCGAGCACGTGAGTCAAGCGTTGAGCGGCTGCACTCGAATCGCGCAACATGCGCAAGAACCAATACGCCTCACCCAGGTCCTCGCTCAAACGACGGAACGCGAGCAAGCCGTGATCGGGGTCGGCACCCTCGGCGAACCACTCGAGCATGACAGGCAGAAGGTTGCGCTGAATCGTCGCGCGCCGCGAGACACCGCCTGTGAGGGACGCAATGTGCCCGAGCGCTCCTCGCGGGTCGTGGAATCCGATCGCTGCGAGTCGAGCTTCGGCTTGCTCGCTCGAGAGCGTAAGCCCGTCTTCGGGCAATGCCGCCACAGCAGACAGGAGCGGGCGGTAAAACAAGCGCTCGTGCAGCGTGCGCACGGCGTGCTTCGTGCGTTGCCACAGCTCAATGAGCTCGACCGCGGTCGTTGCTAGTCCGGTCGCGCGCGCGAGAACGCGCACGGCGTCAGGATCGGTCGGCATGAGGTGAGTGCGCCGCAACCGCGTGAGCTGCAACCGGTGCTCGAGCAACCGTAAGAATCGGTACTCTCTCGAGAACTCCGCTGACTCGACCCGGCCAATGTAGCCCTGGTCCGCGAGCGCGACGAGCGCAGGCAGTGTCGCAACTTGGCGCACGAGAGCATCGGTCTGGCCGTGCACGAGTTGCAGCAGTTGAATCGTGAACTCGACGTCTCGAAGTCCGCCCGGCCCGAGCTTGAGTTGAATGTCGAGTTCGTTGCTCGGGATGTTCTCGGTCACGCGC
>JANOOQ010000257.1:0-3530 GCA_031421515.1 Leifsonia sp. | reverse complement strand
GGTCAGCGGAGCTAGGACCCCGTGACCGTTTCAGATATGTGTGACAGCGGACGAATCCGCGAGCCCCTCTGTAGCTTCGACACTACTGGCAGGAAAGTAGTGCACTTACCCGGTGAGGCACCCCCAATTGTGGGGCATCGTATGCGAACATGTGCACAAATGGACCTCATAGCAAAGGAGCGCGATCGGCTGCTCCAACGCACAGCCCGCGTTTACGGCTTGAGCTTCACTGCCGTCTCGCTCGTGTGCTTGAGCATTCCCGGAGCGGTCGACTCGGTCGCCTATTTCTTCTGCTTGCCGTTTTACGCTGCCCTCGCTTTTTGCCAGTTCTGGGTCGGCCGCAGCCGCTCCTTGAAATGGATTTCGGCCGGAATGGGTGTGGGAATTGTCGCTATCGGCGCCATGTCGATCCTCACTTCGGGTGCACCAAGCACCGCAGGCGTCTCATCCGCGTCACAACTCGCTGCGGGATCGCTCGCGTCTTTCGCCGTCGTGCTCACAACGGATCCCCTTCGTCGGCTCATTCTCGCGGCAGGATTCATCGCGACCACGGCTATTACAACCTTTACCCTCGCTCCGACCGTCTCACCGATTCAAGTGCTCCCTCTCTTGACTCTCGGCTGGACTCTCGCGACGATCGTCGGGTTTTGGATCAGTGCTGGCGTACCGCAAGCTGCTCGCCGGATCGCGAGCATCGGTCGCGCGCATCGAGCCGAAAGGCAAGCGAGCGAGACCGAAGCGCAACGTCGGCAAGGAGCGCGGCTCCTCCATGACACCGTGCTCGCGACCCTCACGCTCTTGGCTCACTCCGGTGTTGGCGTCGCACCCGACGCCATGCGCCAGCAAGCGGCCGACGATGCTCGATTGCTCAGGCAACTGCGACTCGGCGCGACGCCCACGCCCCAGTCCTCGGGTGAGTACAACCTAGAGCGCGTCGAAGAAACGGTTCTCGGTACAACGCTCGAGTCCGTCAAGCAACGGTTCGGGCGAATGGGGCTCGAGGTGAGCTTGCACGGAACCGGCCAAGTGCTCCTGCCCACTGAGGTGCTCGATGCATTCCTCTTGGCTCTCGCCGAGTGCCTCGAAAACGTGCGAAGACACTCGGGCGTCACTGAAGCCCACGTGACGATCACCGACGACGAGTCGATGGTTCGAGCGATGATTACCGACTCAGGCGTCGGCTTCACTCTCGACGACGTCGACTCAGCGCGACTGGGTTTCAAGGATTCCGTCGTAGCGCGTTTGAAAGAAGTCGGCGGCAAGGCTCGCTTGTTCTCGTCGCCTGGGGCCGGCACGACGGTCGTACTGGAGGTGCCACGGTGAGCTTTCCCGAAGAAAACACGCTCGGCGCAATCATCGGCGTGAAATCGCGACGTCGGGAAGCGGATGCCACTCGCCGAGTAATTCGCGCGGTGACGCCCCGACGCTCGAGCCTCGGCACGGGGTTCATCGGCATCGGCGCCGCGGTCGTGTGCGGGCTCGGTTGCATCTACGGTTTCGTCTGGTTTATCACGCGCTGGGACACGTACCCCGACCCGATTCCCGCACTCATTGCATGGCTAGTTCTCGCGGTCGTGCTTATCGCAACATTTGTTGCGGCGCGAGTCATCGGTGACCAATTGCCGAACTGGACATTCGCGCTCTTCCTCACGGGCCTCGCCGCCGCGGTCGCACTCGACCTGTACGCCGTGTGGCCGCTCGCCAACATCGGGCAGACAGCGACGGCAGCGATCGCCGTGGGAATGGCTCTGCTTATCGTTCTGACCCTCAGGCCCACTCTCGACATTCTCTTCTCGGTCGGCGTGCTCGGCGCGGTGCTCGTCGTAGCCATGGTTCTCACTGGGAGCCTTCGAGTCGAGATTCTCGCCGATCAAGTCACTGCACTCGCGTTCGCGGTCTTACCCGCGGTTTTGGGCGTGTTCATCGTGAGCGGGTTCCGTCGGCTCGTGCAAGTCGAACTTGACCGCGTGCTCGTGCAGAGCACCGTCTCTGCCCCGAGATTCGCCGTCGGCATGCTCGCGTCCGAGGAACTCGCTCGGCTCGACCTCGCTGCTGAAGAACTTCTCGACTCGGTCTCTACTGGCAAGGTGAAACTACCCCTCGACCCCAAGACGGCATCGACGGCGGCATCTCTCGCGACCGAACTTCGCTTGCACCTCATCGAAGGTCGACGCGAGACGTGGCTGTACCACGCGATCACGGAGTCGGACATGCTGGGAAAAGCCGTGACTCTCACAGACAAGGGCAGCCTCGCCGGCCTCCTCGACCCCTTGCAGCGCGACGGACTGCTCTCGACTGCATGGCTCCTCGTGAGCGACACCGTCAAGGTCGGAGCGAGCCGAACCGTCAACGTTGCCGTCGGGCCGGCGACAACATCCGTCGAGACTCCACTCGGCCACAGAATTGCTATACCCATCGTCATCACGACGACCGGAGTAGCGCGAAATCGCGTCGATCCGTCAACGTGGGAGGCGATCAGTCGCGTGGGGCAGTACAGTGACTCCACCCAGAACTCGAGCTTGAGGGTCGATATTGAGTGCCATGTCGAGAATCCCGCCGATCAATGACAACATCGAAGAACATAATCAAGGGGAAGAACCGTGACTGACCGCATCCGTCTCGCGCTCGTCGATGACCATCGAATGCTCTTGGGGGCACTCACGGAGTGGATTCGCAACGCTGCTTCCGACATCGACATGGTCGCGGCCGTTCCAACGTGGCCAGAGCTCACGCTTCATCCCGAGTTTCCCGTCGACGTCGTGCTACTCGACCTGGACTTGAAAGACAACATCCCCGTCTCGCTCAAGATCAACACTCTCAAGACCATGGGCGTCAAGGTCGTGCTCATGAGCACGTATTCCGAGCCCAACGTCGTTCGCGAGGCGCTCGCGGCGGGCGCACTTGGCTATCTCGTGAAGAGCGAAGATGCCGGCATGATCGTCGAAGCGATCCGCGCAGCGTCACAGGGTATCCCCTTCGTTTCAGCCGAGCTCGACCTCGCCCTCAATTCCGGTGAAGTGGGCGGCGCACCCAAGCTCAGTGCTCAAGAACGCCGCGTCATGGCCCTCTATGGTGGCGGTGAGCCCGTCAAGTCCGTGGCGTTCCAGTTGAGCATTTCCGAAGAGACTGCGAAGAGTTACCTCAAGCGAATTCGCGAGAAGTATCGCGTCGCTGGGTTCGACGTCGGAACGAAAGTGGCACTGCGCAAGCGGGCGATCGCAGACGGCATTCTTGTCGAGTCGGACGTACCACGGCAGTTCTAGGCAGCTGCCTCGAGGATGCCCGCGGTGCCCTTTGCGCGCGCCACGGCGACGATCGCCCACGCGAGCAACACGAAGTACAGTGCGTTGCGAATCGTCAGCACACTAACCATGACGGGGTGTGCCACGAGTAACCACGAGTACAAGTACGGGTAGACGAATTGCGTGAGCGCGGCAATGACGAGCGCGAGAGTCGCGGGCAACCGGAACGACGGGATATTCGATCGCATCAAGCCGCCGGTCACTTCCTGTTTCTCGAAAATGGTGCAT
>JANOOQ010000256.1:0-4723 GCA_031421515.1 Leifsonia sp. | reverse complement strand
TAGAGCTTCGCCACTTCGGCGAACTCGAGCATGCGGGCACGCCTGTGAGCATGCGGGCACGCCTGTGGATAGGTTGCGCGCCCGAGTCCGTAACACGCGAACATGTGCTCGTGCGCCTCCAGCCCCTACCCCTGCATCTTGAGCGCGAGCCCTTTCGCGTAGGTAACTCCGGTTTGCCTCGCAAACGGATGCGTGCGTCCGACCTAGATGGGTCAGTACACGGAGTGCGGATGGCCGTTCCGAGCCTTTTCAGCGACCTGCAAACTCGCTGCGCGATGTTCGCCACGCGACTTCGCGAGGACGCATTCTTCAGTCACACGACGGCCGCGCTATTGCACGGTGCGCCACTTCCACTCGAGTTCGAGCGCGCGACTAAGGTGCACGTGTCGGTTCCAGCTCCCGCCCCGTCCCCTCACGCGGGCGGCATGGTCGGTCATCGCCTCGACGTTGTCGCCGGCGAAGTTGTTGTGGCACGACGCATCCGCCTGACGTCGCCTGCGCGCACGTGGCTTGACCTCGCCGGGATGCTCTCGCTCGGCGACCTCGTCGCGGTCGGCGATTACTTCATCCACTGGCGATTACCGCTGACCACGGCGCTCGATTTGCGCACCCAACTGGAACGGATGAGCCGCCGCCGAGGCGTCGAGCTCGCGCGCACCGCCCTCGGCTTGCTGAGTGACCGCGCGGAGTCTCGCCCTGAATCCCGGTTGAGAGTCGTGTTGGTAATGAGTGGGCTGCCCCAGCCCAGCATCAACCACGTGCTCGTCGACTCCGAGACGGGAAAGCACGTTCGGCCCGACTTCATGTTTCGGGAATTCAAGGTGATCCTCGAGTACCAGGGTGATTACCACCGCACGGCCGCGCAGTGGCGCAAAGACATGACCCGCCGCACCCGCCTTGAGGCGCAGGGGTGGTACGTGATGGAGGTCAATGCGGACGACCTTGCCCACCCCGTTGAGCTTGTGGCGCGTATCAGAGCGGTACTCGCGCGACGCTAGGCGCGCTCGGGCGCGCGGCCGCTCGCGTGCACCTAGCGCGCGTCAGGCTCGAGTTTGCCGAAATGGCCCATATTCGAGCATCCACATGGGCCATTCCGGCGAATTCGACGGGCAAGCGGCCACGCGGTCACCCGACGGGCAAGCGGCCACGCGGTCACGACGAGGGAGGGCGCACGGGTCGCCGAGCCGCCGCGGATGCCCGCGAGCTAGGCCTCGCGCGGCTCGCCCGCGATGAGGCCGCGCAGCCAATCGCGCGCCTCAACGAATACCTCGTTGCCGTAACGCTGCGTGACGGTGATAGCGAGCTTGTCGGCGCGCGGGTAGCTGCCGAGAAATGTCACGTTGGGGCTGAAGCGCTTAAGGCCGAGCAGCGCATCCGCTACCCGCTCGTCGAGAATGTGGCCGTCAAGGTCGATGACGAACCGGTAGCGTCCGAGGGCGTCCCCGATGGGGCGCGATTCGAGCAAGCTCATGTTGACGCCCCGAGTGGCGAATTGCTCGAGCATTTCGAGCAAACGGCCGGCCGTGTCATCCGGAAGCTCGACAATGATCGAGGTCTTGTCGCTCCCCGTCGGCGCGGGCAGATGAGCGGTTCGCGACACGAGCACGAACCGCGTGACGGCGTTGGGGTTGTCGCCGATGCCGTCGGCGAGCACCGTGAGGTCGTGGTGCTCAGTGATTCCTGGGGGCGCGACGGCCGCATCCGCTAGCGCGTTCTCAAAGAGGGACGCCGCGGCAGCAACGTTCGACGTCGACGGAATGTGCCCGTGCGTGGGCAAGTTCGCGTCGAGCCACAAGTGGGTTTGCGCGTACGCGACGGGATGCGCGTTGATGATCTTCACGTCGGCGAGAGTCGTTCCGGGCCGAGCAACGAGCACAAAGTTCACGGGCACGAGATACTCACCGATGATGCGCAGATTGGGGATGCTCGCGAGCGCGTCTTGCGTAGCGCTCACGCCGCCCTCAATCGAGTTCTCGATCGCGATCATCGCGGCGACGCTGCGACCGTGCACGACATCGTCGAGCGCTTCGCCGACATTGTTGACGGGATGCCACACCTTGCCGGCCGCGTCGGAAACCTGTTTGAGCGCCGCTTCGGTGAACGTGCCGGCAGGACCCAGGTAGCTATAGGTCTCGACGCGCGTTGGCTCAGGCATGGCAACAACCCTAGGGCAGTGGAAGACTGGGGTTATGAACGCCCGCGCAGGACTCCCCGCCGAACACGATGACCTCGTGAATGTGCACGAACTCGTTGAGGCCTATTACAAGTTGGTTCCGGATGTCTCGATCTCCGAGCAGCGCGTGGTCTTCGGCACGAGCGGCCACCGCGGGTCGTCCCTCGACACGGCGTTCAACGAGTTTCACATCGCGGCAATTGCTCAAGCGATCGTGGAGTACCGCGCGGCTCAAGGCACCACGGGTCCCCTCTTCATCGGCAAGGACACGCACGGCCTCTCCCGCCCCGCCGAGACGACCGCGCTCGAAGTGCTCGAGGCCAACGGCGTGCGCGTGCTCGTCGACGAGTTCGACGATTGGGTGCCGACTCCGGCGCTGAGCCACGCGATCATCGCCTACAACGCGGCCGGACACTCCGCTCAAGCCGACGGCATCGTCATCACGCCGAGCCACAACCCACCGCGCGACGGCGGATTCAAGTACAACCCGCCGCACGGCGGCCCCGCCGACAGCGACGCCACAAACTGGATCGCCGATCGCGCCAACGAACTTCTCGCGAACGGCAACCGCGACGTCAAGATGGCCGAGCCGAGCGCGGTCGAGACCTATGACTTCCGCTCCGCGTACGTCAACGACCTTGAGAACATCATCGATGTGGCGGCGATCAAGAAAGCGGGCATCCACATCGGCGCCGATCCGCTTGGTGGCGCGAGCGTCAATTACTGGAAGGCGATCGCGGATCGCTACGAACTCGACATTACGGTCGTGAATCCTCGCGTCGACCCCGCGTGGGGCTTTATGACTCTCGATTGGGACGGCAAGATCCGCATGGATCCGTCATCTCCCTCGGCGATGGCATCCGTCGTCGCGCGCCGCAATGACTTCGACATTCTCACGGGAAACGACGCCGACGCCGACCGCCACGGAATCGTCACACCCGACGGCGGCCTCATGAACCCGAACCACTTTCTCGCCGTCGCGATTCAGTACCTCTACACGCATCGGCCGTTGTGGAGAGCGGATGCCGCGATCGGCAAGACCCTCGTCTCGAGCACCATGATCGACCGGGTCGCAGCCGCTCTCGACCGACGCTTGTGGGAAGTCCCCGTGGGATTCAAGTGGTTCGTGCCTGGGCTCGTTGATGGATCCGTCGCCTTCGGCGGCGAGGAGAGCGCTGGAGCAAGTTTCTTGCGCAAGGACGGCACCGCGTGGACGACGGACAAAGACGGGATTCTCTTGGCGCTGCTCGCGTCCGAGATTCTGGCCGTCACAGGCAAGACGCCCTCGCAGCTTTACGCGAAGCTTGTCGAGCAGTTCGGGGATCCCGCATACGAGCGCATCGACGCCGCGGCATCCAAGGAACAAAAGGCCCGACTCAGCAAGCTCAGTGGCGACGCGATTGCGGCGACCGAACTCGCCGGTGACCCGATCGTCGCGAAACTATCGGAAGCGCCCGGCAACGGCGCGGCTCTCGGGGGCGTCAAGGTTGTGACCGAGTTCGCGTGGTTCGCAGCGCGCCCGAGCGGCACGGAAGACGTTTACAAGATCTACGCCGAGTCGTTCAAAGGCGTCGATCATTTGCGCGCGGTGCAGGCCGAAGCGAAAGAAATCGTCGACGCGGCACTTCGCGACTAACCCGCATAGGTGCTAGCGGGCGGGAGCCCGAAGAACTCCTCGAGCGTACTGATGCCCGTGTTGTGCATCTCGGTTGCGAGCTCAACGCCGACGTACCGCATGTGGTACGGCTCATACTCGTAGCCCGTGATGTGCGTCATGCCATCGGGGTACCGCACGATGAAGCCGAAGCGCCACGAGTTTGCCGCGAGCCACGCTGCGTGCGGAGTCGAGCCCCAGCAGATGTCGACGGCACAGCCTTGATCGGGAAGCGCGTTGACATCGATCGCGAGTCCCGTCTGGTGTTCGCTGTGCCCGGGGCGAGCACTCGTGAGGTCGGCGGCTTCTTGACCGAGACTGTCGACCCAGCCGGCGTAGACGCTCTCTTGAGTCGAGTAGCTGCGGTACGCGCTTTGCGCTTGCATCGCGAGCCCCGTCTCGGCGTTGAATGCTGCGAACATCGCGACGACGGCGTCGGATGCGACCTGCCGAAGCTCGGGCGCGTACACGTAGGGCACGGGAACCTCTACGAGATCCGCCGCGCGGTAGTCGAGCGGATTAAGTGGCCGCAACTTGTTGACGACGAGCCAGTAGCTGTTCGGGTCATCAATTGAGAACGCCGTCGCATCGAACGTCGGAGTCGGAGTTGGAGTCGGGGTGGGCGTCGGTGACGTTCTTGTGGGCGTCGCTGTCGGCGCAGCGACCTCGGGCGCGGGGGGAGCGAGCAGCACGACGGCCGCGACGATCGAGAGCACGAGAGCCGCACCTACGACCGAGAAGGTCAGGATGCTGCGTCGCCGCCGCTGCTCCCGAGTGGGGCGGTTTCGCGTTCGCAGGTCAGACACTCAACGATACTAAGGGACGATAACTCCCGAGAAAGTGGCACGATGGCGTCGGCTCCGTCCAAAGGCAAGCTCCAAGCTCAAGCGATAGCG
>JANOOQ010000255.1:0-7518 GCA_031421515.1 Leifsonia sp. | reverse complement strand
CGCGGTCACGCGAGGGGAAGAGTTGTTCGCAGTGCACGACGCGTCGGAACCGGCGAGGCGGGGACCCCGGGAGTTCGACTCCAGACTAGGCTCCACGAACGATCAAAGCGCCCGGCAAAACGAGAAGCGCCGCCAGACTTGGCGGCGCTTTGGTCGTTCGTGGAGCCTAGGGGAATCGAACCCCTGACCTCCTGCTTGCAAAGCAGGCGCTCTACCAATTGAGCTAAGGCCCCGGAGGAACCTCTTGTGAAGATTCCAGTGGGGGTACCAGGACTTGAACCTGGGACCTCTTCGTTATCAGCGAAGCGCTCTAACCGCCTGAGCTATACCCCCTGAGCAGATACGAGAGTATCGCACCCGACCGGATAACAGTAATCGGTTAGTTGTTGGTGAACCCGACGAGCAGACCGCCGGTGAGACGAACGCTGAAGTTGTAGAGCATGCTCGCGATCGCGCCGAGTGCGGTACCGACAACGATGTTCAAGATCGCGACGACAAACGAGAAGATCGCTACCTGGCCGAGCGAGAAGCTCTTGGCGACGCTGAACTCGGGGTCGCCCAAAATGTCCTTGAGAATGTTGTCGAGGTCGCCGAAAATGCCCGTCGAGTTCAAGACGATCCACACCAGAATGGATGCCACAACAAAGACGATTCCGAGTGAAACCGCGACAAGGAACGACAGCTTCACTGCCGACCAGAAGTCGATGTACACGAGCTTAAGCCGCACTTGCTTCGTGGCAACTTGGCGCTGCGACTTACGTTGCAGCTTCTCCGCGACACTACTCATCTACTGACTCGTCCTTCCCAGCGATCTCGACGTCACTGTGGTCGGTATCGACCTCGTCGAGTTCTTGATTATCTAGATTGCGTTCGCTATTTCGAGCGATCGCGATGATCTTGTCATCGTCGGCAAATCGGGCGAAAACGACACCCATGGTGTCCCTGCCCTTGGCGGGAACCTCAGCGACAGACGAGCGTACCACCTTGCCGCTGGCAAGAACCACAAGGACCTCGTCCTCGTCGTCGACTATCAGGGCACCCGCAAGATCTCCACGGTGATCACTCAGCTTGGCGACCTTAATGCCCAATCCGCCTCGACCCTGCACGCGATACTGATCGGCCGACGTGCGCTTGGCGAATCCGCCTTCCGTCACGACGAAAACGTAGCCGTTCTCGCCGACGACACTTGCGCTGAGCAACCGGTCCTCGTCACGGAAGTGCATACCGATGACGCCCGAGGTTGAGCGGCCCATGGGGCGAAGCGCTGCATCCGACGCCGTGAAGCGAATAGACATGCCCTTTCGGGAGACGAGCAAGACGTCGTCGTCTTCTTCGACGAGCATGGCCGATACAACTTCGTCGCCCTCGCGGAGGTTGACGGCGATGATGCCGCCCGTGCGGTTCGTGTCGTATTCGCTCAAGCTCGTCTTCTTGACGAGACCGCCGAGTGTCGCGAGCACGAGATACTTCGCCGCGGCGTAATCGCGAATATCGAGAATTTGAGCGATCTCTTCGCCCGGCTGCATCGCAAGAAGGTTGGCGACGTGCTGTCCCTTCGCGTCGCGGCCGGCTTCCTGAATCTCGTACGCCTTCGCCCGATACACACGGCCCGTGTTCGTGAAGAAGAGCAGCCAGTGATGCGTCGTCGTGACGAAGAAGTGGTTGACGACGTCATCCGCTCGCAATTGAGCACCTTTGACGCCCTTACCGCCGCGATGTTGACTGCGGTAGTTGTCGCTTCGTGTGCGCTTAACATATCCGCCGCGCGTGACCGTGATGACCATCTCTTCTTCGGGAATGAGGTCTTCCACGCTCATGTCGCCGTCGAACCCGAACATGATCTCGGTTCGACGATCGTCGCCGAAGCGTTCGACGATTTCGCCCAGCTCCGTCTTGATGATTGTGCGCTGTTCCGACGGCGTCGCGAGAATGTGGTGATACGTCGCGATGAGTCGCTCGAGCTCGTCGTGCTCGTCGATGATCTTCTGCCGCTCGAGCGCCGCGAGCCGGCGCAACTGCATGTCGAGAATCGACCGAGCTTGCAAGTCGTCGACGTCGAGAAGCTTCATGAGGCCCTCACGAGCATCATCGACGGTAGCGGATGCTCGGATAAGCGCGATGACTTCGTCCATCGCGTCAAGAGCCTTGAGGTAGCCCCGCAAGATGTGGGCGCGCTCCTCGGCCTTGCGCAAGCGGAACGTCGTGCGACGCACGATCACTTCGATCTGATGGTCAATCCAGTGGCCGATAAACCCGTCGAGCGGGAGCGTGCGCGGAATTCCATCGACGATCGCGAGCATGTTCGCACCGAAGTTGTCTTGCAGCTGAGTGTGCTTGTAGAGGTTGTTGAGCACGACCTTGGCGACCGCGTCGCGCTTGAGCACAATCACGAGTCGCTGCCCGGTGCGGCCAGACGTCTCGTCTCGAATGTCGGCGATTCCGCCGATCTTGCCCTCTTTCACGAGCTCGGCGATCTTGAGAGCGAGGTTGTCTGGATTGACTTGATACGGCAGTTCGGTCACGACGAGGCACGTGCGACCTTGCAGCTCTTCGACGTTGACGACGGCGCGCATCGTGATTGAGCCGCGGCCCGTTCGGTATGCGTCGAGGATTCCCTTGACGCCAAGGATCTGCGCGCCCGTAGGGAAGTCCGGCCCCTTAATGCGGTGAATCAGGGCATCGAGTAGTTCTTCGCGTGTGGCATCCGGATTCTCAAGTGCCCATAGCGCGCCCGCTGCAACTTCGCGCAAATTGTGCGGCGGGATGTTCGTGGCCATGCCGACGGCGATACCGACGGAGCCGTTGACCAGGAGGTTTGGGAAACGCGCGGGAAGGACTGTGGGTTCTTGCGTCTTGCCGTCGTAGTTGTCCTGGAAATTGACGGTGTCTTCGTCAATGTCTCGCACCATCTCCATCGCGAGCGGTGCCATTTTGGTTTCCGTGTAGCGAGGGGCTGCTGCACCGTCGTTACCCGCCGAACCGAAGTTTCCTTGACCGAGCGCGAGCGGGTAGCGCAAGCTCCAGGGTTGAACGAGTCGAACGAGTGCGTCGTAAATCGAGGCATCGCCGTGGGGATGGAATTGCCCCATGACTTCGCCGACAACTCGAGTGCACTTGTTGAATCCCTTATCGGGACGGTAGCCACCGTCGTACATCGCGTAAATGACGCGACGGTGAACCGGCTTGAGTCCGTCACGCACATCGGGGAGGGCGCGTCCGACGATCACGCTCATCGCGTAGTCGAGGTATGAACGCTGCATCTCGAGCTGAAGGTCGACTTGATCAACCTTGTCGTGGCGCGTGTCTACGACGGCCTTCTCGAATGTCGGCTCGTTGGGTGTGTTCTCTTCGTCTGCCATGGTGTGCCCTAAATGTCGAGAAAGCGGACGTCTTTAGCGTTGCGCTGAATAAAGCTGCGCCGGGATTCGACGTCTTCGCCCATGAGGGTCGAGAAGATTTCGTCCGCGGCGGCCGCGTCATCCAGAGTCACTTGAAGAAGAGTGCGAGTTGCCGGATCCATCGTGGTTTCCCACAGCTCCGTGTAATCCATCTCGCCGAGACCCTTGTAGCGCTGGATTGCGTTCTCTTTCGGGATGCGCTTGCCGGCTGCAACTCCGTCGGCGAGCAGTGCATCCCGCTCCCGATCGCTGTAGACGAATTGGTGCTCGGCGTTCGTCCACTTGAGTCGGTAAAGCGGAGGTTGCGCGAGATACACATAGCCCTTGTCGATGAGCGGGCGCATGTAGCGGAACAAGAGCGTCAGCAACAGCGTCGTGATGTGCTGACCGTCGACATCGGCATCCGCCATGAGAACGATCTTGTGATACCTGGCCTTATCGGGATCGAAGTCCTCGCCAATGCCAGCGCCGAAAGCCGTGATCATCGCTTGCACTTCGTTGTTCGCGAGGGCGCGATCGAGGCGCGCCTTTTCGACGTTGAGGATCTTGCCTCGCAGCGGCAAGATCGCTTGCGTCTCGGGGTTTCGACCCTGAACCGCCGAACCGCCGGCCGAGTCTCCCTCGACGAGGAAGATTTCGCTGAGCGACGGATCCTTGCTCGAGCAGTCACGCAGCTTTCCGGGCATCCCGCCCGACTCGAGGAGTCCCTTTCGGCGGGTTTGCTCGCGAGCCTTGCGCGCTGCAATTCGCGCTTGAGACGCCTGGATCGCTTTGCGAATAACGTCGCGCGCTTGAGTGGGGTTGCGGTCGAACCAATCGCCCAGTTGTTGACCAGCGACGCGCTGCACGAAAGCCTTTGCTTCGGTGTTTCCGAGCTTGGTCTTCGTCTGGCCCTCGAATTGCGGCTCGGCGAGCTTGACTGAAATAACGGCGGTGAGACCTTCGCGAACGTCATCACCCGAAAGGTTTTCGTCCTTCTCTTTGATTATGTTTTTTTCGCGCGCGTACTTGTTGACGAGAGTCGTGAGTGCCGCGCGGAAGCCCTCTTCGTGGGTTCCGCCCTCGTGAGTGTTGATGGTGTTCGCGTACGTGTGCACGCTTTCCGTGTATCCGTTGGTCCACTGCATCGCGACTTCGAGCGAGATCTTGCGCTCGCCGTCTTCTGACTCGAACGCAATGATCTCGGGGTGGATGAGGTCGTTCTTCTTGGCCTTGTTGAGGTACTCGACGTAGTCGACGAGGCCACGCTCGTACATGTAGCTATCGGTCACTTCCTCGTCATGACGCTCGTCGGTGACCGTGATCCGCAAGCCCTTATTCAGGAAGGCCATCTGCTGGAATCGAGCCCGCAGTGTTTCATAGTCGAACTCCACGGTCTCGAACGTCTCCGCGCTCGGCCAGAACGTGACGGTAGTGCCGGTCTCGTCCGAGGATTCGCCTTGCACGAGCGGGGCATCCGGAACTCCGTCTCTGAAGCTCATTCGCCACACCGCACCTTGCCTACGAACCTCAACGTCGAGTTCACTCGAGAGCGCGTTGACGACCGAGATTCCGACACCATGCAAGCCGCCAGACACGGAGTAGCCGCCGCCGCCAAACTTTCCGCCCGCGTGCAAAATCGTAAGAACGACTTCGACGGTCGACTTCTGTTCTTGCTGATTGATGTCGACGGGGATTCCGCGGCCGTTGTCGATGACGCGAATCGAGCCGTCCTTACGGATCGACACCGTGATTACGTCGCAATAGCCCGCGAGCGCTTCATCGACAGAGTTGTCGACGACTTCGTACACCAAGTGATGGAGGCCGCGTGGTCCCGTCGAGCCGATATACATTCCAGGGCGCTTGCGCACCGCCTCGAGTCCCTCGAGGATCTGAATCTGGTCGGCGCCATAGCTGTCGGCTGCGACGTGGCCGTTGGAGAGCGAACTCGGCTCTGGCAGGTCTTCGAGAGAATTTGTTGTCATGAAGAGGTGGTGCTCCTGCCGGTAGTTCGCGCTCGTCATTCGAGGCAAGTAGCTCCAGCGGAGGTGCACTCGACGACTGTCTTGAATTCTACCAAACCGATACTGACTAAACGGCAGAAACGGCGATCTGGGGACATTTCATCCGCTGCCTGACCAGATTTGCCTAGTTACCCGTAAGTATCGCGAGGGCCGCGGCCTGGAATTGATCTGGGGCCGCTTTTCCAGGAAGGAGCGTTCGGGCCTTCAAAGCGCACCGACTGGATGCCCGCGTCTGGGTAGCGCTGCGCAATGGTTGTCGTGATCTGAGCGCGCATGAGTCGAAGCTGTGTCGCCCATGCCGTGGAATCACAAGAGACGGTGAGAGTGCCACTGTCAATTCCCGCTGGCGTGGAGTGTTCCGCGGTCTCGAAACCTACGATTTCCGGCCACGATGCGAGCAGTTCTGACCGCGCGAGCGGCGAAGTCCAGCCCATCTTCGCCGCCAGACCGTCGATGACCTCCCCGAGTCCATGCGGATCCCGCCCTGGTGAGAACGGGGCGCTCGCCCCTTCCCTCTTCGTCTTTCTCTTTCGAGCGGTAGCAGAGCGATAAGTTCTGTCGCCAAAGACATTCTTGAAACGCAAGTACACCGCTACGTGCTCTGGCTCGGCGACGGCATCCGCTTTCGCGTCGAGAGGTTCATCATTCATCGGCGACAACCTCCCCGCCCGTGATTCGCACGATGTGGGTAGCGAGTTCGCTCGGCACGTCGTCAAATACGGCCGCGGTAATCAGCACTTGCTCAAACCCCGCGATTGCCTCGGCGAGTCGAGTTCGGCGCGATTCATCGAGCTCCGCGAAAACGTCGTCGAGAATCAGGACGGGGTCACCGACGGCCGACTCTCGCCGAAGGATCGCTGCCGACGCAAGCTTGAGTCCGAGCGCTAATGACCAGGACTCTCCATGGCTGGCGTACCCGCGAGCAGGCAATCCATTGAGCGACAAGACAAGGTCGTCGCGGTGCGGACCGACGAGCGTGACTCCTCGATCGATCTCGGAACGGCGTTGTCGGGCGAGTGCCGCACGAAAAGCCTCCGCTGCCACCTCGGCTGGAACCACACCTGCTTGAGTAGCCAACTCGTCGGCCGCATCGTCGTCGGCCGTCGGTGCGAAGAAGCTCAAGTACGAAGAGAGGCGCGCGGCGTGATCGGCTCCTGCGATTGCCGAGTATGCGGCGTCCACCTCGGGCGCGAGCTCGGTCACGAGTCGGCTGCGCGCCTCAACGATTTCGGAACCAAGATCGACGAGGCGTTCATCCCAAATCTCAAGAGTGCCGAGCTGATGCTCGCGAACCCCCGCTGCTCGCGCCGACTTGAGCAACGTATTGCGCTGGCGCAACACACGCTCGTAGTCGGCAATTACTGCACTCATCCTCGGAGTGCGAAGCACGAGAAGCTCGTCGAGAAATTTTCGGCGGCCAGCAGGTTCACCGCGAACGACGGCAAGGTCTTCGGGCGCGAACAGAACGCTCGAGAAGAAGCGAGGAAGCTCGCGAGTCTTAATGGCTGACCGATTTATTTGCGCGCGATTCGCTCCAGAGCGATTTATTTGCACCTCGGCGAGTACTTCCCGCTCGAGGTGCGTCAGGCGCGCACGCACGATCGCCGCGTCCTGGCCCTGACGAATCATCGCGTGCTCGGTTGAAACTCGATGCGAGCCGAGAGTGCTCAAATAGCCGAGCGCCTCGACAAGATTCGTCTTGCCTTGGCCGTTGCTCCCTACGAAGATATTTGCTCCGGAGTGAAGGTCGACTTCGAGGGTCTTGTAGTTTCGAAAGTCGGTCAGACTGAGGTGCGTGACAATCACGAGTGTCGCGCCGTCAGCTCTTGCGAACGGCGTGGCCACCAAACTGATTGCGAAGCGCGGCGACGGCCTTCATCGATGGTGAGTCCTTTTGGCGCGAGACAAACCGCGCGAAAATTGCCGCGCTAATCGTGGGAACAGGTACCGCGCGATCGAGGGCTTCGTGAACCGTCCAGCGTCCTTCACCCGAATCCTCGACATAGCCCGCGATGTCTTTGAAATCGGGATCTTCTTCGAGGGCTTTCACGAGTAATTCAAGCAACCAGGTTCGCACGTCCGTTCCGCGCTGCCATGCCTTGTACGAACCCTTCACG
>JANOOQ010000254.1:0-10142 GCA_031421515.1 Leifsonia sp. | reverse complement strand
CGCGTGCAAGACCTCTACGTGCCGATCGGGTTCGCTGAGTAGCCTCTGACTAGAGGCTCCCGAGTACCGTTTTACGCACCTCTTCGAGGCCCGATCGCAGTTGTTCGACCGTCGTCGCCGAAAGTTCTGCGCGTTCAACGTGGATGCGCAGATCCGAGCGCAGGCTGTTACGGAAGTTCGCGAGTACGGCTTCCGCCTCCTGCAACTGCATTCGGGTGCCACCCGTCGGGCCCGTGTGGTTGGCGCGCACCGTGCGGCCCGTGGATCGGGCATCCGCTCTCGCTTCGCGTGTTGCAGCGGCAAGGTCTGCTCGCAGTGAGCGCATCGCGAAGTTAACCGAGGAACGCACTTCGTCCGCGAGGCGGCGCACCGAGTCGGTCACGTCGTCTTCGATCGAGGTGAGCTCGGACTCGCGCGCGGCGACTTCGGCGCGCCCGGCATCAGTGATCTCGTAGACGGTCTTGCGACCGTCCGCGAGCTTCGTCACGAGTCCTTCGTCTTCGAGCTTGGCGAGTCGGGGGTAGATCGTTCCGGCGCTCGGCACATATGTGCCTCCGAAGCGATCGCTGAGCGCCTGCATGAGCTCGTAGCCGTGCATCCCGCTCTCCGATGCCGCAAGCAGGCTCAACAGATAGAGCCGCAAGTGGCCGTGCGCAAAGACCGGGGCCGTCACGCCGACACCGCGTGCAAAATCGAGATGTTGCCCGAAACCGTGTTGGCCTTGAAGTCGAGCCACGTCTTGTCGAGCTCGCCGAATCGACCGATGTAGCCTCCACGCACTCCCGTGATCGTGGAGTCGTCGAGTTGCACGCGGCCGCTCACAGTGTTGAGCGTGTACAAAGCGGGTACGCCGCTCTCGAGTCGCGCCGCGACGTTGCCGGAGACGGTGTTGATGTGTGCGAGATCCGGGATGCCCGCAAAGTCGAGCAACACGTCGCCAGAAACGGTGTCGGCGCCAAACGTCGTGATGGCTCCCGTTGCGGCCACATCGCCGCTCACGGTGTGGGCGGTGATCGAGCCACGGTGGTCGCGCACAGAGATCTCGCCGCTCACGCCATTGAGCCGCAGCGCTCCCGTGTGCCCGTCGACAAGCAAGTCGCCCGACACGGTGTTGACCTCTGCGACGCCCGTGAGGCCAGAGATGAGCCCACTCGCCGAGACGACACCGAACGTCAGGGCGATGTCGCGCGGAACGCGCACGCTGACGTGAGCCTTCGGGAACGTGCCGACGAGAGACTTCACGAGTCCCACGAGGTTGCCCCAGTGCCATTGCGTGTGGCTGATCTCGAGCGTGCCGTCCGTCATGGTGACGCGGATATCACGGCCGTGTACCGAGGTGATCTCGACGCGAGTGACGGGTTCGTCGTGACCGACGACATCTACTTGGCCCGAAATGAGGCCGATCTTGAGTTTGCGTACGTCGTCGATGTCGAGCACCTTGTCGCCGTCGACGATCCACTTTTCTTGAGTCACGGAGGCCTCCCTATCGAGCTATATCGCGTTTGCGTAAACTCAAGCTATATCGCGTTTCGTTCGATGTCAAGTGTCGTTCGATTTCGCCGAGCCTCCAGTTGTGGCGGGGTGTGGGCGGGGGGAGGTCGCCACAACTGGAGGCTCGGCGCAAGGCGGGCGCAGCCGCTTCGCTTAGGGGTCGGACGGCCGCTCGATCGCCGCGGGCACGAGTAGCAGTGGGATCGTCACGTGCACCATGGGCCCGATGAGCAGCGCGAACGCGAGCGTGCCTACCCCGACATTGCCGCCGAGCAACCAGCCGATCGTCAGCACGATGACTTCGATGACCGTGCGCACAATCCATAGCTTCCAGCCGTAGCGGTGGTGGATGCCCGTCATGAGCCCATCGCGGGGGCCGGGCCCGAAGCGGGCCCCGATATACATTCCGGTGGCGATGGCGACAAGCGCGAGCCCGCCGGCAAACACGACGATGCGAATCAGCAGATCGGAAACTTCTGGCAGCACCCACAACCCGAACTGGGCGCTCGGGCCGATGAGCAGCACGTTGAGCACGGTGCCGAGGCCGGGCTTCTGGCGGATGGGAATCCACAACAGCAGCACGAGCACGCCCACGAGGTTCGTGACGAGTCCGAACGGGAGGCCCGTGCGAAGCGAGATGCCTTGAGTGAGCACATCCCAGGGCGCGACACCGATCCCGGCGCGAACCATCATCGCGATGCCGAAGCCATAGAAGAACAGCCCGACGAGAAGTTGGGTAATTCTTCGGGTCATGGTGAATCCGGCGCTTCGCATTAGTAGAGTCTCGCAGCCGCGAGCGGCGATCTAATCCCCTCGGAGTACGTGAGCAGCGGCATCCGCTGAGAGAATATCGTGTGCACCTTCTCTCAGTCTTCAGTCTTCGTAACCGCGCGCTCATCGCTCTCGTTACCGTCGTCGTGGCGCTTTTCGGGTCAATTGCCCTCTCGAGCCTCAAGCAAGAGCTGATCCCGTCGCTCTCGCTGCCGCAGATTTTCATCATTACGAGCTACCCGGGTGCGAGCCCCGCCGTCGTCGACAAAGACGTATCAACACCCATCGAAGCCGCGATTCAAAGCGTCGCCGGGCTCGACTCGACGACCGCGACGTCGAGCGCGAATGTCTCGAGCATCACCGCGTCGTTCGACTACGGCACGAGCATCGCGACGGCCGAGCAAAAGGTGCAGCTCGCGATTAACCGTATTCAGGGCATTCTGCCGGATGCCGCGGAGACTCAAGTTCTTACTTTCAACTTCTCCGACCTGCCCGTGATCCAGATCGCGGTCACGAGTGACATGGATCCGCGCGACCTCACGGCCAAGCTCGAGGGCTCGACGATCGTTGAACTCAAGAAGATCGACGATGTGAGCGATGCCAGCTTGCTCGGCACGACCTCGGATCGCATTGTCATCACGCCGAGCCCGAACGAGCTTGCGATCCGCGGACTGTCGAACCAGGCGATTCGCGACGCACTCGACAACAACGGTGTTCTCTTGCCCGCGGGTCAAATCACAGAAGACGACTACACACTTACCGTTCAAGCCGGTGCACGGCTCGGCTCCTCCGACGACATCGCTGCGCTCCCGCTGCTCGGGGGCGACTCTCTCGATCTCGTTCGGATTTCGGATGTCGCGACCGTCGAAACCGTGAGCGACCCCGTCACGGGCATCTCGCGCGTAAACGGCGAGCCGTCGCTCACAATAGCGATCACGAAGACCCCGGCCGGCAACACCGTTGCCGTATCGCGCGCCATCGTCTCCGCGATTCCCGAGCTCGAAGCCGCGCTCGGGGAGAACACGAAGTTCACGGTCGTGTTCGACCAAGCACCGTTCATTGAGGAATCGATCAATAGCCTCGCGACCGAGGGGTTGCTCGGACTCTTCTTCGCAGTTCTCGTGATCTTCGCATTCTTGCTCTCGGTGCGACCGACCCTCGTGGCAGCCGTCTCGATCCCGGTCTCGGTGCTCATCACCTTCATCGGAATGCAAGCCGCCGGGTACACACTCAACATCATCACGCTGGGCGCGCTCACAATCGCGATCGGTCGAGTCGTTGACGACTCAATTGTCGTCATCGAAAACATCAAGAGGCACATCGGTCTCGGCGAGGAGAAGCGCGAGGCGATTCTCACGGCCGTCAAGGAAGTCGCGGGAGCCGTCACGGCCTCGACGATCACGACCGTCGCGGTGTTCTTGCCGCTCGCGCTCGTTGGCGACATCACGGGCGAGCTCTTCCGCCCGTTCGCGCTCACGGTCACGATCGCGCTCGCGGCCTCGCTCTTCGTGTCGCTCACGATCGTGCCGGTTCTCGCCTACTGGTTCCTCGGCTCGCGCTCCAAGGTGGCCGCGAAGCCGCAACCCGCCGACGAGCTTGATGCTCCGACGCGCTTGCAGAAGGCGTACCTCCCGATCATCAACTGGACGCTCAAGCGCCCGCTCGCGACGATTCTCGCCGCCGTACTTCTGCTCGGTGGAACGGTCGCTCTCGTGCCGTTCATGAAGACGAACTTTATTGGCGATAGCGGCCAAAACACTCTCACGGTGAGCCAGAAGCTTCCGCTCGGCTCGAGCGTCGAGGCGCGCGACACGGCGGCAATGCTCGTCGAGGATGTGCTGCTCGGCATCGAGGGCGTGCAAACGGTTCAACTCTCGATCGGCTCGAGCGGCAGCTCGCTGCGGCAAGCCTTCACGGGATCGGGTGCATCCACGTTCTCGCTGACGACCGATCCCGACGTAGACCAAGTGGCGCTTCAGTCCGAAGTGCGCGATGCGGTCGAGGTCATCGACGACGCTGGCGACATTACGGTGTCTGCCGCGCAAGGCGGGTTTGGGTCATCCACGATCAACGTCAACATCACGGCGACGAGTGAGCAAGAACTTCGAGATTCCTCGGATGCAGTGCTCGCAGCTGTGACCGACCTCTCCGTGGTCGCGCAAGCGACGAGCAACCTCTCGGCAGAGCAGCCGTTCATCGAAATCGCGGTGGACCGGGATGCTGCGGCAGAAGCCGGGCTGAGCGAAATCGCTGTCGGGGCAATCGTCACAGCGACGATGAACCCGAGCGCGACGGGATCCGTTGTCGTGGACGAAAAGACGCTCTCGATCTACATTCTCAACGAGAGCGCCCCGACGACGATTGAGGAGTTGCGCGACTTCACGATCCCGACCGCGCGCGGCCTCGTGCCGTTGAGCGACATCGCGACGGTCGAGCAAACCAACGGACCGTCGAGCATCACGACGATCAAGGGAGTGCGTAGCGCGACCGTCGCGATCACACCTAACAGCGATGACGTCGGTACCGCTTCGGCAGCTGTCGCAGCGGCGCTCGCCGAGGTTTCGCTTCCCGCCGGGGCATCCGCCGAAATCGGGGGCGTCACGGCCCAGCAAGCCGACGCATTCTCGCAACTCGGGATCGCGCTGCTCGTGGCAATCCTCATCGTCTACGTCGTCATGGTCGCAACGTTCAAGAGCTTGCGCCAGCCTTTGCTGCTTCTCGTCTCGGTGCCGTTCGCCGCGACGGGAGCGATCGCGCTCCAGGTGATTTCGGGCATCCCGCTCGGAACCGCGTCGCTCATCGGTGTGCTCATGCTCATCGGAATCGTCGTGACCAACGCGATCGTGCTCGTCGACCTAATCAACCAATATCGCGTGCGGGGCATGGGCGTTCGGGATGCGATCGTGCACGGCTCTGCCCGACGACTTCGGCCGATTCTCATGACGGCGACGGCGACGATCTTCGCGCTCTTGCCGCTCGGGATCGGGCTCACGGGCAACGGCGGCTTCATCTCGCAGCCGCTCGCCGTCATCGTGATCGGTGGCCTCGTGTCGTCGACGTTGCTGACTCTCGTCGTGTTGCCGACGCTGTACTACCTGGTTGAGGGCGCGAAGGAGCGGCGCGAGTCGAAGCGGGCGGCGAAGGCTGGTTGAGCGCGCTTGAGCTATAGGAATCACGTAGCGATTCTGCGACGCCAGCGCCGAACCAGCTGAGCTGGGGCGGTTGCGCCGCGCGTATCGAAACCCGGGGGTGCTGGTTTCGATACGCCGCTTACGCGGCTACTCAACCCGCTTTAGAGCGCCTTCTCCATGCACACGCTGAAGTCGTCGCCGACGTAGGGTGCGAAGTTGGGGATCCGCACGTAGCCGTGCTTTTCGTAGAGTGCGATAGCCGCGACCGATCGTGGACCGGTTTCGAGTTGGATGACGTGCGCGCGCGCATCCCGAGCATGCTGCTCAACCGCGCCGAGAAGAGCGGCGGCGAGACCCTGGCCTCGAGCGGCATCGCTCACGAACATGCGTTTGAGTTCAGTGGACCCGTCGCCGCGGCTCACGAGCGCGGCCATTCCGAGGGAGATGCCGTCGGTGCGGGACACGAAAACCGTGACCTCCGGGGCTTCCAGCTCGCCCACGTCGAGCATGTAGCAACTGTCGGGTGGGTAGAGCTCGAGAGCGGATGCATCGCTCGCGGCCAAGAGCGCCTCGATATCGGGTTGGCGCGGAGGCTCGATCGCAATCGTCATGCCGCAATTCTCCCCGAAAACGCGCGCGCCGGAGCTACGGCGCCGGCGCGAGCACCCAGATCACTTGACACTCGTTGTCGGCCGAGGAGTTGCGCCACGTGTGCGGCTGCCTGCCGATAATGGTCATGGCATCTCCCGCACCCAGCGCGAATACCTCGTCACCCATCAGAATCTCGAGGCGACCGGAGATGACAAAGACAAATTCGATATCGCAGTCGAGCACGTATTGGGTGGCTCCGCCTGTTCCACCGGGTTCGATGAGTGACTGGATGACCTCGATCTGCGCTTGATTTCCAGGAGTGATGACGTACTCATCGGCACCCTCGGCGCCGAAGTTGATTCGCGCTCCTTCACCGGCTCGCACAATGGCCGAAGGTGGTGGATCGAACAGATCGCCAACGCGCAGGCCGACGACTCCGCAGATCGCCACAAGCGAGGCGACGGACGGGGAAACCTGATCTCGCTCAACCTTGCTGAGGTAACCCTGGGTAAGTGCCGACGCCGCGGCTACGGCTCTGAGAGTGAGCCCTTTGGCCAAGCGCGCACGTCGAATCCGGGACCCAATGGGAACGCTGTCTGACACTACTACTCCGCGATTTTGATAGCGACGGCTCGCACAGGGGCGCCGTCGGCGGCAGCTAGAGCAATCGGCAGCATTGAGATGAACGGTTGATCAAAGTCGATGGCAGCGAGATTCGTGAGGTTCTCACAGATGATACCAGCGACCTCAGCGATCAAGTGATGCACGGGAAAGCCTTCACCTGGATGCATTGCATTGGGGGTCTCGTCGATATTGATCGCGTCGATGCCAAATGTGCGCACGCCGCGAGCGATCAACTCGCGACACACGTCGGCGTCGAGGAAAGGATTATCGAAATACCTGTCGGAACCGTAGTGCTTGCTCCAACCGGTGTGGAGCAAAACGATGCAACCGGGGGTGAGTTGATCCGCGACCGGGGCGACGTGCTTCCACGTGATCCGATCGCGCGCACCCAGGTCTGTCGCATCCACGATGACACCCTGTCCCATGAACAGCCCAAGTGGCACTTCGTCGATCTTTGCGGTGTCCTGATCGAAGTGAAATGGTGCGTCAACGTGGGTTCCGGTCTGGGAGCCCATGTGAACGTGTAACAAGTTGAAGCCGTCTCGGTCAATCGTGCTGTGTACGGCGAGCTTTGGCTCCGGATCACCGGGATATACCTGCGTGTCGTTTCCGACTACGACCGACAGATCGACAACAGTTTCTATTTGCCTCATAAGAAAACAATATTGCCTATTTGGCAATTTATCCCCTACCATTCAGACACTCACGTGCGCATCAGGTGCGTCCCAAGATATTCCGAAAGGCAATACATGAATGAGAAGAACGCCGACGGCAACGGCGCCGCGGCAATTGTCCTCAACCCCAGGCCCAAGGCCACGGAGGTTGAGCTTCACGGTATCGAAACAATTCCCGATGCGGATCGAACCTCGAAGCCGTTCGACCTGTTCCGAATCCAATTTGGTGGTGCAAACACGTTCGCCACCGTTCTGCTCGGCACCTTCTCCATTCTTCTCGGGCTTTCCTTTTGGCAGGCAGTCTTGGCCACCGTCACAGGCGTTGTTCTGGGTGCGATCTTCCTGATGCCGATGGGCCTTTTTGGACCGAAGACCGGCACGAACAATGCCGTTTCGTCGGGAGCCCACTTCGGCGTTCGCGGACGCGTCGTTGGGTCGTTCCTCTCACTGCTTACGGCTATCGCGTTCTACTCGATCTCGGTCTGGGTCAGTGGCGATGCCATCGTCGGCGCACTAACGCGACTTGCCGGTGTCGAGGACTCGCCCTTGCTTCGAACCTTTATCTACGCCGTGATTGGCGCGATTGTCATCATCATCGTCATCTTCGGATACCAGTTCATGCTTCTGGTAAATAAGACAGCAGTGATCGCGAACACCGCACTGTTCCTATTGGCGATTGTGGCCTTTGCCGGAGTCTTCGACCCGTCATACGACCCGGGCCCCGCGGGATATGCGCTCGGCTCCTTCTGGCCGACTTTCATCCTCGCGACCCTGATCGTGATGAGCAACCCCATTTCGTTCGGTGCGTTCCTCGGTGACTGGTCTCGCTACATTCCCAAAAACACCCCGACAAGAAAACTGTTGGGGGCAACCTTCTTGGCCCAGCTCGCGACCTTGGTCCCATTCCTGTTCGGAGTGGTGACGGCGTCGATTGTGGCTGGAGAGGCCGACTACGTCGTTGCGCTAATTCAGGCATCGCCGATTTGGTACGCCGTGGTTCTCATCGTCGTTGCGTTCGTCGGTGGTCTGTCGACGGGCACGACGTCTCTCTACGGCACGGGGCTCGACTTTTCGTCCGTCTTCCCGCGCTTCAGCCGCGTGCAGGCGACGATTGCGATTGGGGCCGTCGCGTTCATATTCATTCTTGTCGGTCGACTTGTCTTCGACCTTCTCGGAGCGGTGAACGCATTTGTCGGTGCCATCATTGTGACAACCCTGCCGTGGATGATCATCATGACGATTGGCTACTTTGTGCACCGCGGTGACTACGACGCACGACAACTTCAGGTCTTCAACCGAGGTGAGACCGGCGGCAAGTATTGGTTCAATGCCGGAATCAACTGGCGTGCGCTCGTTGCCTGGATTACGGCGGCCGTCGTCGGGCTCCTGTTTGCCTTCTACCCACCGGTGATCGTTGGCCCGCTCTCTGGAGTTGCCGGCGGCATCGACCTCAGCCTGATCGCGGCGATCATTACCGCCGCAGTTCTATACATTGCCGCGCTGCTCATCTTTCCGGAACCGACATACACCTATGGCTCTCGAGGGCCCCGTCTAGTCAAGTCACAAGCGGGAACCGCCCAAGAGATCGTGTTGGATCCCAACTCCGGGGCAGCTAAGGCGGCGGCCAAACGGAGCAATAGAACTGTTGTCTGACCAAACTCCACGGCTTACAACGGGCGGAAAGCTCGGCCAGGTGGATGCAACCGTTGTACCGAGGTATGCCGGAGCGACAACGTTCGCCCGGCTGCCTCGGCTCGACGAGGTGGAAACCGCAGATGTTGTGATTCTTGGCATCCCGTTCGACTCAGGAGTGAGCTATCGGCCGGGTGCTCGATTCGGACCCAACCACATCCGCGACGCGTCGCGACTCATCAGGCCATACAATCCGGCGCAAGACGTGCAGCCGTTCGCGGTGCAACAAGTTGCCGACGCGGGCGATCTCGCGGTGAATCCGTTCTCCATCGTAGAAGCGCTCATGCAAATTGAAGCGGGCGTAGCTCCCCTGCTGCAGTCTGGTGCGAAAGTTGTCACCCTCGGGGGCGACCACACAATCGCGCTACCGCTGCTTCGAGCAATGGCCGCAAAGCATGGCCCGCTGGCTGTGATCCACTTCGATGCTCACCTTGACACATGGGACACCTACTTCGGGGCAGAGTACACGCACGGAACCCCTTTCAGACGTGCCTCCGAGGAGGGACTGTTGGCCGCAGATTCGTGTATCCACATGGGGATTCGCGGCCCGCTGTACTCGACCGACGACTTGTCCGATGACGGGGATCTCGGATTCCAGATCGTGCACACGACGGATATCGATTCGATCGGTGTTGGCGGAATGATCGAGCGGATGCTCGAGCGGGTCGGCGACCGCCCAGTGTACCTCTCCATCGATATTGATGTACTCGACCCGGCGTTCGCCCCGGGCACTGGCACCCCAGAAGCGGGTGGCCTCACGAGTCGTGAACTTCTCGCGATCATTCGTGCGCTTGCATCCACGAACCTCGTTGGCGCAGACATTGTTGAGGTAGCCCCTGCATATGACCACGCTCAAATCACCGGCATCGCCGCTTCGCACATTGCCTACGAGATCATCTCGGCTATGAGCACAAAGGGAAAACCATGACCAACGAAATTGAAGAGCAGGTCACTGCCGCTGCGGCTGCGATTGTCAGCGCATTCGGATCGCATAATACGGCCGCGTACTTTGACGGCTTCGCCTCCGATGCCTCATTTGTCTTCTATACCTCCCCCGAGCGACTTGATTCACGCGCCGCGTATGAGCGGTTGTGGGCTGAGTGGGAGAGCGAAGCCGGCTTCAAGGTTCACGGATGCGTCTCGCGCAACGGTCGGGTGCAGCTGCACG